>JAFUOZ010000073.1 GCA_017481565.1 Oscillospiraceae bacterium
ATTAACTCATTCCAATTCAATAGCACGAACTTCAACAGCTGTCATTATATCACATATTTCGGGAGAAATAGTCTTATCGACTTCATAATGATCTTTTTCACCCTTTAATACCTTTATCAATTCGTCCTCATAATTAAAATAATTATAAGGAAAATAGCTCCAATGATACGGAAATTCCTTTTGAGTATTTTTTCGTGTTTTCTTTCTTTTATTGCTTAAAATTTCCATATGCTCCAGATCTGCACTAAGAAACCCATTTATATCTTCTAAAATATAGTGAGTATGTATACCCCTATTCCATGCTTCTTCGGAGTTGAACTTAATAAAATTCCGTTTATGCATATCATACATTTCAAGAGTATCTATGCCAAATTGTAAATACAGATCTTCATCGTTAAAAAGCTTAGCAAGCAATGCTAAGTTCAATGATTCTATTACCTTATCTGCACTCGGAAATGCCTTGCCCAGTCTTGTAAAATTCATAAATCTGTTGCTTATTTCCATAAGCTGATATGCTTCGTAAATTGTTATCTTCTTTTCTTTTTCTCGTAATGCACTTTGAACAAAGTCAAGTAACTCCTGACCTAAACTGCCTTTACTGCGACATTCGTTAAATTTTTGAATTATCGTCATAGTATACACTTCCTTACTTTTTTACCATTTTGCAACTGATATTATTTTTAATTTCTGTTTACATTATATCACTATAATATACATAATGTCAAGTGTACATATATTTTTACACAAATATGAGACGATCTGAGCTGTTCTCAAAAAAAATATTTTCATAATTCGGAATAATTTGCAGGGTACTGTCCAAAATACAAACAGAGGAAATCACTCATAATGCTAATATTACAGTAAAATGTAAAAAGAAAAGGATGGTTGAATTATGAACAAATCTTTCTTCAGAATCGGAAAGCTTTCGGGAAAGGGCGCAGCAGCGCTTATCTGTTTCTGTCTTGCGGCAGTTGCGGCAGCGGGAGTATATACCTATAACAAATCGGATATTGCAGTACCCGAGGAGCTTTCGGGAGCGGACGGAGCAGTCCTTCCCGAAAATGACGAGGCAGTCAATGCGGAAGCGGTACAGGAAAATATCCCCGAGCAGCTTCCCGTGCAGGACCTTATGCCCGATGATGCGGAGCAGGTATATAATAACGAAACCGTGACCGAAAGCAGCGAAGTACCTGCGGAAGAGGATACAGTCCCCTTTGAAAGCGGTACAGCTCTTACATCGGGAATACTTGTACGTCCCTTAGACGGAGAGATCATCTGCGGTTATTCCAACGGTGAGCTTGTAAAGTCCGAGACCCTTGATGTATGGAAAACCCACGACGGTATCGATATTGCAGGCGAGATAGGCGAAAGCGTCCGTTCCGCCGCCGAAGGTACAGTTACTGATATCTACAGCGATCCGATGTGGGGCAACTGTATTTCTATCGTTCACGAGGGCGGATATGAAAGCTTCTATTTCGGCTTGGGCGATGATATCGACGTAGCCGAGGGTGATACAGTAAATGCAGGCACCGAAATAGGCGAGGTGGGAAATACAGCGGCAGCCGAAGCGGAGGAAGCGTCACATCTTCATTTTGCACTTAAGAAAAACGGCAAATGGATCGATCCTGCCGAAAGACTTTCAGGTCTCGGCAGCTGATAAACGGAGAAAATGCCATGCCATCGACTTATGCACATTACCGTATGGGCTGTGATGTGATAAAGCGTCTTTCCCCGCGACTGAAAAGGATAATAATCCCCAACAGAAGATTTTTTGATATAGGTCTGCACGGACCGGATATTCTGTTTTATTATTATCCCGTTCTGCCGAATCATGTGAATTTAAGGGGATATTCAATGCATCGGAGCGACCCTGCACGTTTCTTTTCGGAAGCGGCGGATATAATACGCTCAGAGCATCAGGTCAGCGCAAGAGGGCGCATGACCGCATATATAATGGGCTTTATCTGTCACTATATCCTTGATAAAAACTGCCATGGACTGATATATCATCTGCAGCATAAAGAGGGAATAGCCCATTCAAGAACAGAATCGGCATTTGAACGCAAACTTCTTGTAAAGGACGGATATGATCCTCTGAAAAAAACGGTGACGGGGCATATAGTACCCTCATCTGCGGTATGCAGGATAATAGCACGTTTTTTCAAGGGAATAAGCGCCTCACAGATAAAGCGTTCCCTGAAAAATCAGGTATTTTACTGCAATACCCTTGTGACCGGTTCCTATATAAAAAGGTTTCTTCTGAAAACGCTGTTTCTGTTTACGGGCTGCTATGGTTTTTTCAGATATCTGCTGATAAGCCGTCATACCGACAAGACTGCCGACAAATACTGCGGAGAGCTTATGCGGCTTTATAACAGATCGACGGACGAAGCGGTATATGCACTTGGTCTTTATTACGATCATCTTTACGGTAAGCGTCCCGTAAAGCGTATAAAGGGCTTTAAAAGGGATTTCAGAGGAAGAAAATGAAACAATGCGCAATTCGCAATTCGTAATTTACAATGCGCAATTCGCAATTCGCAATGCGCAATTAAGGAAACGCTGATCAAATAGTTCAAGTGCGTTTTGTGATTATCAAACGGGACTTTGCATTTTTGCATCGTCCCGTTTTTTGTGTTGACAATCGGCTGTTGTTTTGGTATACTGTTAATTAATGAACCGCTGATTAAATCGTTTCAAGACCCATTCATTAAAGCATTTTCATGGGTCTGAAACGATGCCTGCGGCATTAATCGGCGTTTCCTTGATAAGTGATAATACGGTGCAGCATATTATCTATACGATTTAAGGGGGGCAGAATAAATGAAATATCCTTTGCTTTTGGTGCATGGAATGGGCTTTCGTGATCATGACAGATTGTGCTACTGGGGAAGGATACCTAAGGTACTTGAAAAAACGGGCGTAAAAATATATTTCGGCGGACAGGACAGCAACGGCTCGGTAAGCTCCAATGCGGAGCAGCTGGCGGTAAGCGTTGATAAGATACTTTCGGAAAGCGGAGCGGAAAAGCTTAATGTTATCGCTCATTCCAAGGGCGGACTTGATATGCGGTATCTGATATCCACTATGGGATACGGTGATAAAATAGCGTCTCTTACAACAGTTTCAACTCCTCATAACGGTTCGGAAACTGTGGATATACTGAATAAATTTCCCGACGGACTTGTAAAGGGCTGCTGTAAGCTTACAGATGTATGGTTCAGGATTCTTGGAGACCGCTCTCCCGATACATACAATGCCGTGAAGCTTTTCAAAACGGCAGAGGCGGAGCAGTTCAACAAGGCTAATCCCATGTGTGACCGTGTTTATTATCAGAGCTATGCTTTTGTTATGGAAAAAGGCTCCTCCGATGTATTTATGGCATTTCCTCATGCAGTGGTAAAGGGCATTGAGGGTGAATGTGACGGTCTGCTTACTCCCGGTTCTGTAATGTATGCGGATTTCAAGGGTATATGCAGAGGTACGGGCAGACGTGGCATATCTCATTTTGACGAGGTGGATATGCGCCGAAGCTCATTTCCCGTTACGATAAACGGAGTACGCTATAAGGATATAACGGATTTTTATATGGGTATCGTGAAGGATCTGGAAAAAATGGGATTTTAAAAGGAAAGAGGTAAATGAAAATGAATATACTTATCAAAAACACAAAAGCACTTCTTAATAAGGATAACGACCTTAAGCTTGATTATGCGGATATTTATATATCGGGAGAGGATATCATCGCCGTAAATGAAATACCCGACGGTTTTACAGCCGATAAGGTTATTGACGGCAGCGGATATTTAACTATCCCGGGACTTATAAACTGTCATGCGCATACATATATGTCGGTTTTCCGTAATCTTGCAGACGACCTTTCCTTTGAGGACTGGCTTTTCGGAAGTATATCTCCCCGTGAGGACAGACTTACCGATGATGACGCTTACTGGGGAGCAATGCTTACCTGTGCCGAAATGATAAAGACAGGCACTACCTGCTTTATGGATATGCATATGTTTAAGAATATGACCGCAGCCGCTGCCGATAAAACGGGCATGAGAGCCGTTATGACAAGAGGACTTGTAGGCTCGGACAGAAATGACGAGGGCGGTATCCGCAGAATAAACGATACTCTGGAGGAAATGAAGCGCTGGGGAAATAACAGCCGTTTCAGCTTTATGCTTGCACCTCATGCAATATATACCTGCGGCGATGATTATCTCCGTTTCTGTATCGAAAAGGCAAAGGAGCACGGTTTGAATTTCCATACACATCTTTCCGAAACTGTGGGAGAGGTGGAAAACTGCCGCAAGGCGCATAACGGAATGACCCCCACCGAATATCTGAATGATATGGGCTTTTTCGATGTAAGGACCTGTGCGGCTCACTGTGTGCATCTTACAGAAAATGACAAGAAGATACTTAAGGATAAGAATGTCAGTGTTATCCATAACCCCAAGAGTAATTTAAAGCTTGGAAACGGTATTGCGCCTGTATATGACCTTGATAATATGGGAGTAAATGTGTGCATGGGTACAGACAGTCAGGCGTCAAACAATACCAACAATCTTTTCAGTGATATGAATTTTGCCGCTCTTGTGCATAAGATCGGAAATGCTCAGGCTGTGGGTGCAAAGGACGTTCTGCGCTTTGCTACAATAAACGGAGCAAAGGCACTGGGACTTGACACAGGCTCTATAGAAAAGGGTAAAAAGGCGGATATTGTAATGCTTGATCTTGACAGACCCGAATTCTATCCGAGAAATAATCTGCTTTCCGCACTTGCGTATTCCGCAAACGGTACAGAGGTTGATACGGTTATCATAAACGGTCAGGTAGTTCTTGAAAATGGCAGACTTACCCTTGCCGATGAAGAGGAGATCTATGCAAAGGCTCAGGCTGTTATGGACAGACTGGGATAAATATTACTTAAGCATGAAAACAGGCTGTTTCTGTGAAAAGCTTCACGGAAACAGCCTGTTTTCGTTATTATAAATGTATATATTCATTAAAATATACATTTTATCATATATATACTGTATAAAACCGATTTTATACATAAAGAATATGAATAAATGTGAAAAAATAAAGAAAATATGCAGAAAGCCCTTGACAAGCCGATAAATATGTGTATAATAGGTATTGTGCTTTTAATTTTTGCTTATATAATTTATGTATATTAAAACGGAGGTCATTATAATGAACAAGGTTGAAAAGAAGGATATCAAAAAGGTAGTTCTTGCTGATTCAGGCGGTCTTGATACTTCTATCATTATTCCCTGGCTCAAGGAAAACTACAATAACTGCGAGGTTATCGCTGTATCAGGCGACGTAGGACAGGGCACAGAGCTTGACGGTCTTGAGGAAAAGGCTATCAAGACAGGTGCTTCCAAGCTTTACATAGAGGATCTGAGAAAGGAATTCGTTGAGGATTTCGTATTCCCCACACTTAAGGCTCAGGCTGTTTATGAGAACAGATATCTTCTCGGTACTTCCTTTGCACGTCCCGTTATCGCTAAGAGAATCGTTGAGATCGCTAAGGCTGAGGGCGCAGATGCTATCTGCCACGGCTGCACAGGTAAGGGCAACGACCAGGTAAGATTTGAGCTTACTATCAAGGCATTTGCTCCCGAAATGGCTATCATCGCTCCCTGGAGAGAGTGGGATATCGTTTCAAGAGATCAGGAGATCGACTATGCAGAGGCTCACAATATTCCTCTTAAGATAAGCAGAGAGACAAACTATTCCAAGGATAAGAATCTCTGGCACATTTCCCACGAGGGTATGGATCTGGAGGATCCCAACAATGAGCCTCTTTACAATAAGGAAGGCTTCTTAGAGCTTGGCGTATCCCCCGAGCAGGCTCCCGATGTACCTACTTATGTTACTATCCACTTTGAAAAGGGTGTTCCCACAGCTGTTGACGGCGTTGAAATGGACGGCGTAGCACTTATTGAAAAGCTCAACGAGCTTGGCGGAAAGAACGGTATCGGTATTGCCGACCTGGTTGAAAACAGACTGGTAGGTATGAAGTCCAGAGGCGTTTACGAAACTCCCGGCGGTACTATCCTTTACCACGCACACGAGGTTCTCGAGACTATCACACTTGACAAGGCAACACAGCACTACAAGCAGAAGCTTGCTGTTGACTTTGCAGAGCTTGTTTACGACGGTCAGTGGTACACACCTCTCAGAGAAGCTATGTCCTCATTTGTTGACAAGACACAGGAGACTGTTACAGGTGATGTAAAGCTTAAGCTTTATAAGGGCAATATCATCAATGCAGGTGTTACATCTCCCTATACTCTTTATGATGAAGAGGTTGCTACATTCGATGAGGATCATGTATACAATCAGGCTGATTCCGCAGGCTTTATCAATCTGTTCGGTCTGCCTATCAAGGTAAAGGCTGTTCTCGACGCAAAGAGAAATAACAAGTAAAACTTGTTTACAAGTGATACTTGTTTACAAGTAAAACTTGTTTACAAGTGATACTTGTTTACAAGTAAAACTTGTTTACAGTTAAAACCTGTTGACAAATAATTACCGACTTATCAAACATAATATATTCCGGGGGCAGCTTTTACGGTTGCCCCTTGTGAGTTTATCGGTAAAAAGGGGAAATTATCCTTATGTATTGAATTCGGTCAATGCATAAAAATGTGGATCGGGGAGAAAATAGCTTTTGAAAATATTTTTTGGAGATTGATCATGAATATTAAGTTTGTAAAAAAGCTTTCCGCTGTTATTATTGCGCTGACCGCCATAGTTATGCTTTTATGCAGCTGCGGAAAGGATAATGATGAAAACAATAATGATACAACGGAATATGAATATCTTAAGACAGATGTTATCGGAATGTGGGTGGATGAAAGCGGCCCCGTTACCGTAAACAGTCCTATTTTCGGCGAAAGCCTGGCATTTTATGAGTTCACCTCAGATAATAAGATATACTATCATTATATGTATCTTGATGAACAGGGTCTTTACAACGACGGCTGCTCCGATGCAGGCACATATCGTATTGACGGCAATATGCTGGTTTATGAAAAGCAGAATGCAGGCGCATATATTGATATTGCAGATGAAGTTATGACAATGACCAACAATAACGGTTCAAAAAAATATGAAAAGATAACAGTTGAAGAAGCTACATCGTATAATGTATATTATAACGATCCTGTTCTTGACGAACAGCAGCAGGCTCTTATTGCCGAGCGGAACGAAAAAGCGGCACAGGAGACTTCCGCAGCCGTTTCCGAAGCGGCGGCTGAATAAGAATATTTATCACGGAGGATATTATGGCTAAAATGATGTGGGCAGGAAGATTTTCTTCCGAAGCAGACCCGAAGGTAAATGATTTCAATTCATCAATAAAATTTGATGCAAGAATGTATAAGCAGGATATAACAGGCTCAATAGCTCATGCAACGATGCTTGGAGATACAGGTATCATCGAAAAGAGCGAAAGCGAAAAGATCGTTGAGGGACTTAAGGGTATCCTCAGCGATATCGAAAGCGGAGAGCTTACCTTTGACCCCAACGCCGAGGATATCCATATGTTTGTGGAGCAGGTCCTTACCGAGCGTCTTGGAGATACAGGCAAGAGACTTCATACCGCAAGAAGCAGAAACGATCAGGTGGCACTTGATATAAGAATGTATCTCCGTGACGAAGTAAAGGAGATAAAGGAGCTTGTAGTAGAGCTTATCGAAACTATCATAAATATTGCAGAGGAGCACGTATATACCGTAATGCCCGGATATACTCATCTGCAGAGAGCCCAGCCCGTCACACTTGCGCATCATGTAATGGCATACGCACAGATGCTTTACAGAGACCTTGAAAGACTTGACGACGCAGCGGAAAGAATGAACTATATGCCCTTGGGAAGCGGAGCACTTGCATCAACAACATATCCTATAGACAGAAAGCAGGTATGCGGACTTTTAGGCTTTACGGATATTACATATAACAGCCTTGACGGCGTTTCAGACAGAGATTTCTGTATAGAGATATGCTCCGCAATTTCTATACTGATGATGCACCTTTCAAGATTTTCCGAGGAGATAATCCAGTGGTGCAGCTGGGAATTCAAATTTATCGAGCTTGACGATGCCTTTGCAACAGGCTCATCTATCATGCCACAGAAGAAGAACCCCGATATCACCGAGCTTATCAGAGGAAAGACAGGCAGAGTTTACGGCGATCTTATGACGCTTCTCACCATGATGAAGGGTATTCCCCTTGCATATAACAAGGATATGCAGGAGGACAAGGAAGCTATCTTTGATGCGGTAGATACAGTAAAGCTCTGCATAACTACATTTATCCCCATGCTTTCCACAATGAGAGTATATAAGGATAACATGAGAGCGGCTGCCGCAAAGGGCTTTATCAATGCTACAGATTGTGCCGACTATCTTGTAAAGAAGGGACTTCCCTTCAGAGATGCATATAAGATCACAGGCACACTTGTTGCACTTTGCATAAAGAAGGATACAGTCCTTGAAAAGCTTGAGCTTGCAGAGTACAGAAAGTTCTCCGATAAGTTTGAGGAGGATATCTACGAGGCTATCAGCCTTGATACCTGCGTTATGCAGAGAAAGGCAGACGGCGGTCCCGCACCCGAGGCAGTTCAGGTACAGATCGAGAAGCTTAAGGGCAGACTCCGTGAAATGTTGAAATAAGAGAGGAAAATATAAAATGGCATATAAGGTATTTATTGACGGTCAGGAGGGCACAACAGGCCTTCGCATAGTTGAGCGCTTCAAGGGCAGAGATGATATAGAGCTTATCAAAATAGATGAAGATAAAAGAAAGGATCCCGAGGAGCGTAAAAAGCTCATAAACAGCTCAGATTATACCTTCCTTTGTCTCCCCGATGCAGCGGCCGTAGAGGCTGTTGCACTTGCGGAAAATGATAATGTAAAGATAATCGATGCGTCCACCGCACACAGAACAGAATCAGGCTGGGCATACGGTCTGCCCGAGCTTTCAAAGCAGCACAGGGAAAATATCGCCTCATCAAAGAGAACTGCAGTTCCCGGCTGTTATGCAAGCGGCTTCAATGCGCTTATGTATCCTATGGTAAAATCGGGAATATGCGCACCCTATCAGCCTGTTATCTGTCATGCCATATCAGGCTACAGCGGCGGCGGAAAGAAGCTTATAGCAGATTATGAGGATCCTGCAAGAGACAAGAAATTCGATTCCACAAGACAGTATGCAATGGGCAAGACCCATAAGCACATCAAGGAAATGATGGCAGTATCGGGGCTTTCCTATCCTCCCGCATTCTGTCCTCTCACAGCCTCATTCTATAACGGAATGAGTGTAAATATCCCTCTGCTTATCAGAACACTGAACAAGCAGGTCACAGCCAAGGACGTATGGGAGATGATGTCCGAGCATTACGAGGGTGAATATTTCGTTAAGGTAATGCCATTCGGTGCAGAGGGCATGGAGGAGGAAACAGCGCTTTTCTCCAACAAGCTTGCAGATACGAATATGCTTGAGATTTTTGTTTACGGCAATGATGATCATATCATGCTCACATCAAGACTTGACAATCTGGGCAAGGGTGCATCGGGTGCCGCTGTTCAATGCATGAATATTATGATGGGCATTGATGAAAAAACAGGACTTATATAATAATATAATTCGCAATGCGTAATGCGCAATTCGCAATTATTTGCTTTAAAAGGAATTTATTCTTATGAAAGAAGATAATGTAATTGTCGATAAGAGCAAAGCTTTTGCATTGAAAGAAGCGAGTGAAACCGAGTATTGGCTTGAATTGCTTGTAGAAAGCGATTATATTGAAAAAATACATTTTAACAGTATGTATTTTGACTGTAAAGAAATATTGAAAATATTGATGTCTATCACAAAAACACAAAATGATATTAAAAGGTCAGAAACAGAATGATTACGCATTATGCATTGTGGATTGTGCATTTAATAATTGCGCATTGCGCATTGCGAATTGCGAATTGAATTAAATGAGGTTACGAAAATGGAAAACTATAAAATAATCGAAGGGGGCGTATGTGCCGCAAAGGGCTTTAAAGCAAGCGGTATGTACTGCGGTATCAAGGAAAACCCCACTAAAAAGAATGATATTGCCATGATCGCTGCCGATGTAATGTGCAGTGCGGCGGGAGTATATACACAGAACAAGGTAAAGGGTGCGCCCGTTATCGTTACAAAGAATAATCTTATAAAGAGCGGCGGCAAGGCTCAGGCTGTTATTGTAAATTCAAAGAATGCCAACACCTGCAATGCCGACGGTATAGAAAAAGCAGAGGAAATGTGCCGTCTTACAGCCGATGCACTGGGAATAAAGCCGGAAGAGGTCATCGTAGCGTCAACAGGCGTTATCGGACAGATACTTCCCATCGAGCCTATAAAAGCGGCTGTTCCTCAGCTTGCAAAATCGCTTTCCTATGAGGGAAACAACGATGCGGCAGTTGCTATCATGACCACCGATACAGTTAAAAAGGAGTATGCCGTTGAATTTGAGATCGGCGGAAAGCTTTGTAAAATGGGCGGTATGGCAAAGGGCAGCGGAATGATACATCCCAACATGGCGACAACACTTAATTTCATCACAACTGACTGTGCGGTATCACCCGAGCTTTTGCAGAAAGCGCTTTCCGATATCGTAAAGATCACCTACAACTGTCTTTCCGTTGACGGAGATCAGTCCACAAACGATACCTGTATGCTCATGTCCTCAGGACTTGCGGAGAATGAGGAGATATGCACCGAGGGAGCGGATTTCGAGACCTTCAAGGCAGCACTTTATCAGGTAATGGCAAGCCTTACACGTATGCTTGCAAAGGACGGCGAGGGCGCAACAAAGCTTCTCACCTGTGTATGTTCATGCGCTCCCGACCTTGACACAGCTATTATTGTAGCAAAGAGCGTTATCCGTTCACCTCTGTTCAAGTGTGCGATGTTCGGTTCAGATGCAAACTGGGGACGTGTTCTCTGTGCAATAGGCTATGCCGAGGCAGAGTTTGACATTGACAAGGTAGATGTTGACCTTGCATCGAAGTCAGGAAAGATCGCTGTTTGCCGCAGCGGTGCAGGCGTTGACTTCTCCGAGGAGGAGGCAAAGGTCATTCTTTCCGAGGACGAGATAGAGATCCTTATCAGTCTTAATCAGGGCGAGGCTCAGGCTACGGCATGGGGCTGTGACCTTACATATAATTATGTGAAGATAAACGGAGATTATCGCTCCTGATGAATAGCGGAGGGATAAAATGTCTGAAATAAATAAAAATGATTCTGCTTTGGGGCAGGGAATAGCTGACGATGACGGATATAAAAGCAGAGCGGCAGATGAAAGAAAAAGGAATATTTATGAGTGGCGTTTGCAGGACGATGAAACCTTGCTTGCTTCTGCAGAGGGAAAGCTTATAAATAATGATACGCAGTCAAAAATATTTTCTGTCGGAGCTTTTTTATTCGGTGTATTATTTACAGCCTTTTATTCTCTTGCAGGTGTATGGTTCATGTTATTCGGTCTGCCTTTTCTGCTTATCGGACTGTATATGATAAAGGATGCATGGTTTGGATCTAAAAAAATCAAAGCAGCGGTTACTGATAAAAGGCTGATATTCAAATCGAATAATTATATAGCTGATGTACCGCTCACGGAATATGTACGTGTGACGGTAAAACCGCTGAACAAGGCAGAAAAAGCTCATATCAGTTTCAGGGGTCTGAAAAACGACAAAATGAATGTGCTTATCTGGGAAGTAATTAATAACGGGATAACAAAGGTATCGGTCAAAGAAGCCGAAGAATTATCCGAAGCAGTGAACAGGCAGCTTATGCTGTCAGGTCAGGTAATAACAGATGTATCTGCTGTTGACATGACCGAAGAATATGGATTATCTGATGCACAGGATGATGGTTTATATTATGAACAGAATACCACAGGCGTTTATGGTAACTATATGTCAGAGAATGAGCGGCTTATAGGTGTTGTTGAGGGCAGTCTGACAGAACTGTCGGGTATAGATAAAAGAATGCAGCACAGCAGAACAGTCGGTATAACAGGCATAATATGCAGCGGTGTGTTTATGTGGCTGTTTTCGCTTATAAGTGCAGCAGGTGTTTTATTCGGTATTCCGGTTCTTGCTATTTCGGTCATAAAGCTGATTGAGTCAAATAATATCAACAAAAAAGTTGAAGTGGCTGTAACGAACAAAAAGCTGATATTTAAAGCATATAAGTGCATGGAGGCTGTTCCGCTGACGACTGAAATGAAAGCGGAGGTCATACCCCGTTTAGATACAGATAAAGCGAATATTTACATAAAAAAGCTTGAATTTGTAAGCTCAGACATAATTTTCAGGGATATAGCTCTGAATGGAATTTGTGATGTACCTGTTTATGAAGCCGAAAGAATTGTCGGCGTTATAAACAGTATATGTGCTTCGGCAGAATAAAAGGAGAAAAAACCAATGGAAAAATCAATGATGATAAACGATGAGCTTCGTTCACAGGTGCTCATCGACGCACTTCCTTACATACAGAAGTATAACAATAAGATAGTTGTTATCAAATACGGCGGAAACGCCATGACAAACGAAACTCTTAAGAATGCGGTAATGAGTGACATAGTGCTTCTTAATCTGGTAGGAATAAAGACCGTACTTGTTCACGGCGGCGGACCCGAAATAAACGATATGCTTAAGAGAGTAGGTATCGAAAGCAAGTTTATAAACGGCTTGAGATATACCGATGCAGATACTATCGACATAGTAAAAATGGTGCTTGCAGGCAAGGTAAACAAGGAGCTTGTTACACTTCTTGAAACACATCAGGGCAAGGCACTGGGACTTTGCGGCGTTGACGGACAGATGCTTCTTGCACACAAGCTTGAAGGCGAGGTTGATTTAGGCTATGTAGGCGAGATACACAGCGTAAACACAAAGCCTATCACTGATGCCCTTGACAATGGTTATGTACCTGTTATTGCTACAGTTGCCTGTGATGAAAACGGTCAGGCATATAACATCAATGCAGATACAGCCGCTTCACGTATTGCGGCAGAGCTTGGAGCGGAAAATCTTGTGCTTATGACGGATATTTCGGGACTTCTCAGAGACAAGGACGATCCCTCGACGCTTATTCCTATGGTGCAGATAAGTCAGGTACCCTTTATGAAGAGACAGGGTATAATCAGCGGCGGCATGATCCCCAAGATCGAATGTTGCGTTGAAGCTGTCCGCAGGGGCGTTAAAAAGACCTGTATCATTGACGGAAGAGTACCTCATTCTATTCTTATCGAGCTGCTTACAAATGAGGGTATCGGTACTCAGTTTGTATAATTTTTGGGATTAGCCCCGAATCTTTAGTGACATTTTAAATTGCAGTTTTCATACGTAGTAAGCAGTTTATAAAATGTTGACATATTGGTGTAATACTGAAATAATTTCCAAAGGTGATTTTTTGAATACGGAAAACAGATACTGTTCTCAGAGCAATGAAAACAGCAGTCCCGGATTTTTTATGCGGCATAAGGTGTTATTCAAGGGGATAGTCTTGTATATTCTCGGCTATATTTTAAGCAACCTTTTGCCGCCATGGGTATTATTGGATCCGCTGATGTCTATTGTAGGGCTCAAAGGTTACGGAGGAGTACTGGATTTATTAAAGGATGAAGCGGCAGGCGGATTTATCAGCGACTATATGCCTGACCTGCTAAGCGATAATCATTTATTTAAGATCATTCCTCTTGATATAGTTTACTATGGGTTTGCAGATATTGCGGCAGCAGTTCATTATGGAGCATATATTCCTCTTGGACTGGTCACATTCGCAACGCTCAGACAGGACAGGAAGCTGGAAAAGAAGTACAAAGATATGGAGTATTATCCTGATGATATAGAAAGACGGTTCAACTCATATCTGTATTGCAATGCAATGTTTTATCCACTCAGCATTGTTATTGTAGCGTTTCAGGGTATTCTGGAATATGTGTTATTTGGCGCTGATTTTGTATCATTATTTGTTGACAGCAGTTTTATTCCCAAGGCAGTAATACCATTTCTGTCAGCCATTATCATTGCAGCGGTATTGATCTTTACCGTCTTGTATGTTTTATATTTCGGTTTGCCGATAATCATAAATGTTCTGTATTTTTTTCTCTATGGAGCTGTTGCATTTGTTGTATGCAACATTACAGAGCTTGTTTATCAACTGTTGCTGAGTTGGATGCCTATTGATATTGTAAGGGAGCTTTTGTCATTTATTCTTGCGGCAGCAGTTCTTCTGAAAATGAATCTTCTGCTTGAAGAATTATTGGAAAAGACATGGAAAATAGCTCTTATCCCTTCGGAATTTGTTACAGGCTTACTCCGCAAACTGCGCAGCCATTTTATACGTTGATATAATAGAAACACTGATTTCGTGCGGTGTGCGTTATAGTTTTTGCGGATATTAAGGAAGCACTGATTAATGCTGTAGGCATTGTTTCAGACCCATGAAAATGCTTTACTGAATGGGTCTTGAAACGATTTGATCAGCGGTTACTTAAAAAGCTTATTGGTTTAATTTGATCAAGTGTTACAACGGGCGAGCCTGTCGGCTCGTGCGATAAAGGCGCATATCGCAGCTGGACTGCGATTGCTGTTTATCGCAAAAGCCGCCCGAGGTTTGATTCGGTTCAGGTTATTTATTTATCGGATATACTGTCTGCCTTAAATTTTGTTTTGGATTTTGACGGGCGGCTTTATTGACGGTTTGTTTTCAGCTTTTTGGGTTCGGAATAGCATTTGTTTTGTGCTAAAGGGGATTTCGCACTCTGCGGAGTGCGACCAAAGGGCGCTGCCCTCTGGACACCCGCCACTTTTTGGGAAAAAAGTGGACAAAAACCTTTATTTTAGTTCTTGCTCAGAGGCTGTTTTTTTGATTACTATATTAATTGCGCATTACGCATTGCGAATTGCGAATTGTAATTTGCGCATTGTCAGGAGGTTTATAAAAATGAATACTATTGAAAAATTTGACAGTCACGTTATGGGTACCTACGGACGCTTCGGAGTAGTAATGGAAAACTGCTCAGGCGCTTCGGCTCATGACGAAAACGGTAAAACCTATATCGACTTCGGAAGCGGTATCGGAACTAATTCCCTCGGCTTCTGCGATGATGTATGGGCAGATGCGGTCTGCGCTCAGGTGCGCTCCGTTCAGCATACATCGAATTATTACTATACAAAGGTGCAGGCAGATCTTGCCGATAAGCTCTGCACTTCGCTCGGCTATGATAAGGTGTTCTTCGGTAACTCAGGCGCAGAGGCTAACGAATGTGCTATCAAGATCGCAAGGAAATATTCCTTCGATAAATACGGTGCAGATGCAAAGCGCTATAAGATCGTTACTCTCGTAAACAGCTTTCACGGCAGGACCATGGCTACCCTTTCCGCAACAGGTCAGGACGCTATGCATAATTATTTCTTCCCCTTCGTTGAAGGTTTCGTAAACGTCAAGGCAAATGATATCGACGATCTCCGCGAAAAGCTTGCAGATGATAAGATATGCGCCGTAATGTTTGAGTGTGTACAGGGTGAGGGCGGAGTAAATGCCCTTGAGCAGCCCTTCGTTGATGAAATATTCAGGCTTTGCGCAGAAAAGGATATCCTCACAATATGTGACGAGGTGCAGACAGGTATGGGCAGGACAGGAAAGCTTCTTGCCTCACAGCATTTCGGAGTAAAGCCCGATGTTATCACTCTTGCAAAGGGTATCGCAGGCGGTATTCCTATGGGAGCGTGTCTCACAGGTGAAAAGGCAAGCGGTGTTCTCACAAAGGGTATGCACGGTTCTACCTTCGGAGGAAATCCCATTGCCTGTGCAGGTGCAAATGCAGTTATCGACAGGCTCACATCAGATGGCTTTATGGACGAGGTAACAGCAAAGGGAGAATACTTCCGCAAGAAGCTTGCTGAAATTGACGAGGTTGAAGCTGTCAGCGGTATCGGCATGATGATCGGTATCACAGTAAAGACAAAGAAGGCAGCAGATATCTGTGCAAAGTGTGTTGATAAGGGTCTCTTAGTGCTTACCGCAAAGGATAAGGTGCGTCTGTTACCGCCTCTTACTATTTCCTATGAGGATATCGACAGCGGCATGAAGATACTTGCAGAGGTAATGAGCGAATAAAGTATTGATGTTCCGACAAAACCTTGCCGATTTCGATGATTTTAAAGAATTCCCGTGTTTTACTGACGTATAAGATGTAACACTCCAACAAATAGCCAAGTAAACCCGAGTATTACAAAGCAACTACCGAGCATCAAATAACAAACTCCGTACGGCAAAAAAACGAGCGGAGCGAGTAATCCCAAACCAAAGAAAAGCCGACAGCTTTTCTTTCTCTCTCCTCGGAGGTTTCCCCCTCGTACTGAAGGTTGCAAACTATCGTATTCGTTTTTACTAACTATCATCGGACTTAGTAATTTTATGTAAAGTAAAAAAACATATAAGACAGAAATAGTTTTACAAACCCTAATATACAACACAATAACACTTTAAATTAAAACAGCACGCGAAATTTCAGAGTAGTACTGCTTTATCATAAGGAAACGGAGCGTATAAACTCCATGCAAAGCCGGTCATAAAAAAAGAGACATAAAAAGATATTGTAACGAAAAAAATATCTTGAAATATAATAAAAAATATATTATAATAGAATAAACAAATCAGAGAAAAGATTAATCTGTTTTTAATTTATTTTAAAGATGATTCCCATTTTAATGAGTTATTATATATATAACGAAAACGGAAAGGGGAATGGCATATGAAAAAGAACAGATTCGGTGCGATAGATGCAGCAGGTGATTTTATCACAGGTGCAGTTGAATTTATTGCAGAAGCGGCAGCAGAAATATCCTTCGATGACATCGGAGACGCTGTTTCGGACTTCTTCGAGCTTGTCGGTGATATTGTCGCAGACATCTTTTCCTGATGATCAATTCGGAGGGAATAATAATGAAACATTTACTTAAGCTTCTCGATCTTTCAAAGGACGAGATCATCGAGATCCTTGACCTTGCAGACCAGCTCAAATACGAGCGCAAGCACAGCATACCCCACAGAAAATTGGAGGGAAAATCCCTTGGTATGATCTTTCAGAAGGCGTCCACACGTACCCGTGTTTCCTTTGAAACAGGTATGTATCAGCTGGGCGGACACCCTCTTTTCCTGTCTGCAAACGACCTGCAGATCGGAAGAGGAGAGCCTGTTCAGGATACTGCCCGTGTGCTTTCACGTTATCTTGACGGCATCATGATCCGTACCTTCGAGCAGAAGGAAGTAGAGGACCTTGCAAAGTACGGTTCTATCCCGATAATTAACGGTCTTACTGATTTCTGTCATCCCTGTCAGGTGCTTGCGGATCTTATGACTATCAGAGAGTTCAAGCAGCAGTTTGACGGTCTTAAGATGTGCTACATAGGCGACGGAAACAATATGGCAAACTCACTTATCGTAGGCGGTCTCAAGGTGGGAATGACTGTATCAGCAGCCTGCCCCGAGGGATATCGTCCCGACAAGGCAGTGCTTGATTTTGCTGAGAAGAACGGCGGATTTACTCTTACAGATAAGCCTCTGGAAGCGGCTGTTGATGCAGATGTTATCTTCACAGATGTATGGACATCTATGGGTCAGGAGGCAGAGCGTGCAGCGAGAGAGGCTGCGTTCAAGGGATATCAGGTAAATGACGAGATCATGGCTGCCGCACATGAAGGTGCAATGGTTCAGCATTGTCTCCCTGCACATCGTGAAGAGGAGATCACCGAGAAGGTATTTGAAGCTCATGCAGCTGAGATCTTCGAGGAAGCAGAAAACAGACTCCATGCACAGAAGGCTGTCATGGTAAAGCTTATGGGCGAATAAAAATAACAGGAATTGAGGTTATCATGTCAACATATAATCATTCAAGAATCAAGTCAAATGCAAAGATTTTTTATAAGAACAATTCGGGTCACTGTATCATACTGACGCTTATTGTGGTCGGTATTTCCGTTGTTGCGGGAGGCGCATCAAGCGTTATCCCTTTTGCAGGTATTGCGGCAGCTTACTTTTTCCTGCCGGTACTGACAATGGGTTTTCTCGGCTGGTTCAGAAGGCGTATATATGAGCCTGTTGAGCCTACTGCACCGCTGTTTGGTGTGTTTCAGGAAAATTACTGGGGAAAGCTTGGTACAATTCTTCTGGTTGCGCTTAAAACATTTCTCTGGACGCTGCTTTTTATTATCCCCGGTTATATAAAGCAGTATGAATATTCCATGGTGCAGTATCTTAAGGAAGAATATCCCAATATGCCCTGTGACAGATGTTTTCAGGTCAGCAAGATACTGACTGACGGTCACAAATGGGATCTTTTCTATCTTGATCTGAGCTTTATAGGCTGGCATCTGCTGGCTGCTCTTACAGGCGGTATACTTAGCGTAGTATATGTAGGTCCTTACTATAATTCTGCAAAGGCATTCGCATACGAGGAGCTTAAGGCTGAGGCTGTTGCAAACGGAAAGCTCAGCGGTACAGAGCTTGGTATGGGATATGACAGTTCTATGCAGTACAGTAATTCTCAGTATGACAGCAATGCGCAGTACGGCAGCAATGCACAGTACAGCAACAATGTACAGTATAACGATAATGCACAGTACAACAGCACTTCCTATGACAATACACAGGGAAGCACAGGCATGGAGGGCAATACCTTCTATCGTCCAAAGGAATAAGGCATTTTGTAAATCAAGTCAATAATAAGCCGCAGTTTATTCTTTTTACGGAGTATAAACTGCGGCTTTTATTATCCGAAAAAAGCTGTAAATTTTTGAAACCATTTTGCCTGCTGATGCGTATTTATTACAGAACATACTTCTGAAGCTTCACAGTAGTATGAAGATACCGTGCGCACGGGATGACCCGAAAGGAGAATAAAAAATGAAGCTTGATTTTGAAAAAGCAGTTGCGGAGCATAAGGATATGGTTTACAGGCTTGCTTATACAGGCAGCGGCAGCTTTTCCGATGCTGAGGATATATTTCAGGACGTATTCATGAAGCTGCACAGTCGTACAGAGGACTTTGAAAGCACTGAGCATCTTAAAGCGTGGCTTATCAGGGTGACTGTGAACAGCGTTAAGACTATGAAGCGTTCAGCATGGTTCAGCCGCCGTGATGATACACCTGTGCAGACCATAGCCGACAGCGGAAATGATAAGGACGCTGTTATCGCAGTACGTGAAGCGGTGATGAAGCTTGATAAAAAGTACCGCATTATCGTTATACTTTACTATTATTACGGCTATACCTGCAATGAAATAGCGGAAATGACGGACATCAAGGCAGCGACTGTAAAAACAAGGCTCAGCAGGGCAAGGGATATTCTTAAAAAGCAGCTTAAGGAGGCATGGTATGATGAATAATTCAGATAAAATAAAGGCAGCATTTGACAGCGTTGTTCCCGATGAGGCATTAGTTGATTCGGTGCTGAAAAATGATATAAAGGTAAAGCGCAGAGGCACGGCTCCCAAAAAGCTTATATCTGTATTAGCTGCGTGTGCCGCAGTGATGACAATAGGTGTAACGTCCTACAGTCTGATAGATTTTCATGCTGTTTTCGGGGATTATGTACAGGTGGACAGTGAGCTGGCGACATCTCTGGCAGGTACTGTAAGCAATGTAAGCTATAAGGTGTCTGACGATGCTTACTGCATAAATGTTATCGGTGCAACAGGTTCAAAAAAATCGCTTATTGTAGTGGCTGAAATATCACGAAAGGACGGTACTCCGGTTATAGATCATTTTGAAAATGTTTCCGAAAACAAGTATCTGGCAAATAAGACCTTTAATTTTGAAATTATAGGTGCCCCTTCAAGCGGCGGTGGATATGATTCTTATCTTAATGATAAGGGAAATATTGAGCTTATGCTTGATCTGAGCGGATCGGATAATATTAGCGGAAAGCTTGTTACAATGGAAGGCGTGAATTTTTATCCGTTAGATAAATATTACACAGAAACGGGAGAGCCTGTTACTGGTGATGAAAGCGGTGTAATGGGTATTCCGCTTGAATGGGAGCTTCGTTTCAGATATCACGCTTCAGATAAGGCAATGTCATCAAAGAAAAGCACCGATACTTCTGAGCCGTTTGTGATCTATGAATATGTAATAGATCCCGAAGCTCCTGACGGTGAGGGTGAAGAAACCGAAACTGAATGTAAGCTTATATCCTTAGAAATAAATGCGACGGGCGGCAATATTGTTTATGAATTTCCGACAGCAGAGTTTGATTCTATGCGAGCGTATCATTACGTAAACAATGAGATATACCTGATTTATTCTGACGGCAGCCGTGTGAGAATGCATAAGAGCGGTCACGGCGGTCAACCTGCGGAGGATCCGAATTATTACCATATAGATGCAAATCTTGAGTTTTTTTCGGAAACCGACGGCGAGAAAAAACAGTTTGTGAATATTGATGATGCTTGTGCATTGGAGATCAATGGGGTGGTGTATGAGCTGGAATAATTCGCAATGCGCAATTCGCAATGCGCAATTCGCAATGCGCAATTAGTCAGCATAATAAGTTAAATAACAGCCGCAGTTTGTATTCTATTTCGGAGTATAAACTGCGGCTTTAAAGTTTGCTGAATCAATGCGCAATTCGCAATGCGTAATGCGCAATTATTTGGCTTTAAAGTTTTTTAATAAGTGTTATTACATTTTTAATATGTTACGGAGGACAAAAAGCGGGCTGTTTTTTGTAAAA
>JAFUOZ010000074.1 GCA_017481565.1 Oscillospiraceae bacterium
ATGTGCTATCTGGAGGAAAATCCCGAACAGGCAAGACTGATTTTCGATAAGGCTGTCAATGCTCAGAAGGCACGTGAGGCTGCTAAGAAGGCAAGAGAAACGGCAAGAAGAAAATCCGCTATGGACAGTGCGTCTCTTCCCGGTAAGCTTTCCGACTGCTATGATAAGGATACTGCTCTGACTGAGCTGTATATCGTCGAGGGTGACTCTGCGGGAGGCTCGGCAAAGCTTGGAAGAAATGCAAGATATCAGGCTATTCTTCCCTTGTGGGGCAAGATGCTCAATGTTGAAAAGGCTCGTATCGACAAGGTTTACGGCAATGAAAAGCTTATGCCTGTGGTTGCGGCTCTCGGTACATCCATCGGTGAGGATTTCAACATTGAAAAGCTGAGATACGGAAAAGTTATCATTATGGCGGATGCCGATGTTGACGGTTCTCATATCAGAACGCTTCTGCTTACCTTCTTTTTCAGATATATGCGTCCTCTTATTACAAACGGTAATATTTATATCGCTCAGCCCCCTCTTTACAAGGTTGCAAAGAGAAAGGGCAAAAAGGAAATTGCACGATATGCCTTTTCCGATGAGGAAAGAGATATGTATATCGCCGAGCTTTCAGCTGAGGGTGAAGGCAAGATGAATATACAGCGCTATAAGGGTCTTGGTGAAATGGACCCCGATCAGCTATGGGAAACTACAATGAATCCAGAAACAAGAACTATGCTTCGTGTTGAACTGGATGATGCTGCAAAAGCAGACGAAATATTCACCATTCTCATGGGAGATAAGGTTGAACCCAGACGTGAATTTATTGAAAAGAATGCTAAGTATGTTCAAAATCTGGATATATGATTATTTTTAAAAGGCGGTTGTTTTATTGGCTATACTTGATGACGATATTTACGATGACGGCAGACCTTCATATGAAGAACTGATTGCCGAGGGAGAATATAAAAGCTGCAAGGAAGACATAATGAAAGGCTTTAAGGTATTTCAGAAAAAGTACGTGTATAAAACTGTTGCTGTGCAGATGATACTGGTGGTTATTGCCATAATTACTCAGCTGGTGAATGTGTTTATGAATACAGACAACAGTGATGTATCATTTTCGTATATGCTGATAGTCATGTGCGTGGTGCTGGGCGGATATCTGCTTATGCGTCCGAAAAATACCTATAAAAAGCTTGAAAACAGCCTTGGTGAGCTTGAGGGTGCAGTTTATAAAGCAGAAATTTATACTGATAAGATAAAAATTTCTACTTTATACGACCCGTATATTTCAGAAGAGGCTGAAAAGGAAGATATGGAGCAGAAGGCTCAGGAGCTTCAAGAAGGTAAAGAAACCGATCCCGAAGACGAGCTTCCTCCCGCTACTATCATTCATATTGACAACGGCGGTGTTGAAATTGTTGAATGTAAGGATTTATTTGTGGTATATATAAAAAAGATTAATGTCTTTGTTATACCAAAGGAAGCCTTCAAGCCTTACGAGGTCATGGAAATCCAAAACAGACTTTCAAACATAATGGGAGTCAGATATAAGGAAAATTAATTATTGCGAATAGTGTTGAGAGCGTTGCTCCTCATTCCTCATTCCCAATTAACAAAGGGAGTTGTTAGATTTGTCAGATGAGACTTTCAGATTAAATAATAACAGAGTTGTAAACCGTGATATTGAAAAGGAAATGCGTGAATCCTTCCTTGCTTATTCGATGTCGGTTATTGTTTCCCGTGCCCTGCCTGATGTAAGAGACGGTCTGAAGCCTGTTCACAGACGTATTCTTTATACGATGTATGAAAATGGTCTTACACCCGAAAAGGAATATCGAAAGTGTGCTGATACCGTAGGTACTGTGCTTGGTAGATATCACCCTCACGGTGACGCATCGGTTTATGACGCTCTTGTAAGACTGGCTCAGGATTTCTCGCTGAGATATCCTCTGGTTGACGGTCACGGAAACTTCGGTTCACTTGACGGTGACCCTCCTGCTGCTTATCGATATACAGAGGCAAGAATGGATAAGATGTCCCTTGAAATGCTGACGGATATCAATAAGGAAACTATTGATTATATGCCAAACTATGACGACAGACTTAAAGAGCCTGTTGTTCTTCCCTCACGCTTCCCTAACCTGCTGGTAAACGGCTCGGTAGGTATTGCTGTAGGTATGGCTACAAATATTCCTCCTCACAATCTCAGAGAGGTTATCAGTGCGGTTCAGACTGTTATAAAAAATCCCGACTGCACACTCGATGAGCTTATGGAGCATATAAAGGGTCCCGATTTCCCCACAGGCGGAATTATTATGGGACGCTCGGGCATTCGTGCTGCTTACGGTACGGGCAGAGGTAAAATTACCCTCAGAGGCCGTGCTGAAATTGAGGAGATCAAAAACAGAAACTGCATTATCATTAAGGAAATTCCTTACATGGTAAATAAGAAAAGACTTATCGAAAATATTGCAGAGCTTGCAAAGGATAAGCGTATTGACGGTATTTTCAATGTGCGTGATGAGTCTGACAAGGATAATGCGGTAAGAGTTGTTATTGAGCTTAAAAAGGACGCTATTCCTCAGGTAGTGCTTAATCATCTGTATCAGTATACTCAGCTGCAGGATACTGTAGGTGTTATTATGCTTGCTCTTGTAAAGGGCGAGCCTAAGATACTGTCACTCAAGCAGATGATTTCCGAGTATGTGGATTTTCAGGTTGAAGTTATCCGCAGACGCACAAAATTTGACCTTGACAAGGCTGCTGCAAGGGCTCATATCCTCGAAGGTATGGTTATCGCAGCGGATAATATCGACGAGGTCATAAAAATATGCCGTACCTCGGAAAATATTGCTGAGATAAAGCAGAGGCTTATGGACAGATTTGCTCTTACCGATCCTCAGGCTGAGGCTATTGCTCAGATGCGTATGTATCAGCTTTCCAATATGGAAAGAAAGAAGATCGACGATGAGCTGGCTGAGCTTCGTGCAAAGATAAAGGAGCTTACCGATATTCTCGGCAATAATGAAAGAGTGCTTGAGATAATTTCCGACGAGCTGGAGGAAATAAAGAAGAAATTCGGCGATGACCGCAGAACTGCCATTGAAAATGTAAGCGGTGAGGTCGATGTTGAGGATCTTATTCCTGTTGAGGATTGCGTGGTTACTCTGACTGATATCGGATATATCAAGCGTCAGCCCGTAAGTGAATATAAGACACAGAAAAGAGGCGGAAAGGGAGTTTCTGCCATTAAGCAGCGTGAGGAGGATTTCATTCAGGAAATGTTTATTTCCTCTTCCCACGATGATGTTCTGTTTATCACAAACAAGGGTATCATGTACAAGCTCAGATGCTATGAGATACCTGAGGGATCAAAGCAGTCAAGAGGCGTTAATATTATCAATATGCTCCCCCTTGCCGAGGATGAAAAGATTGAGGCAATGATAAAAACCTCCGATTATGATGAGGGAAGATTTATCATTATGGTAACAAAGAACGGCAAGATAAAGCGTACTCCCCTTTCAGCCTACAAGCACGTTCGCAAGAACGGTCTGAGAGCGGTAGGTCTTGATGAAGGCGACGAGATCGCAGGCGTAAGACTTACTGACGGTAATGCTCAGGTTGTTGTAGCAACAAGAAACGGTTATGCTATCCGCATTGAGGAAACTCAGATGCGTCCCATGAGCAGAACTGCTCACGGCGTTAAGGCAATAAAGCTCCGTGAGGGTGACTATGTAGTTTCTATGGCGAGAGTCCGTGAAGGTGCTTCCATGCTCACTGTTACGGAAAAGGGTCTTGGACGAAGAGTAAAGCTGGAGGATTACCGCATTCAGAACAGAGGCGGTTACGGTATGCTTAACTATAAGGTAAGCGAAGAAAAGGGATATGTCTGCGGCATCAAGATAGTTGATGAAGAAGATGATATCATAATGATCGCTACTGACGGTGTTATCATCAGAATTCGTGCCTGCGATATCCGTATCATGGGAAGATATGCTACGGGTGTCAAGCTCATGCGAGTTTCAGGCGATGATAAGGTAGTTGCATTCACAAGAGCTGAACGTGATGAAGAAGCCGAAACAGAAACGATAGAACAGCCTTCTGAGGAGGAGCTTGCACGTGAAATGGAAGAAGCTGCTGCTGCTGAACAGGCTGAGGTGATCATTGAAGAAGATATTCCCGATGACGATAATGAAGAAACAGAAGAATAATATAATAGTATAAAAAACCGACATTCAACAAATCATTAACTGATTGTTGAATGTCGGTTTTATTACTGTAATACTAATTCAATGAGTGATCAGTATAATTTCATAATGGCTTTGCTCAGGGTGCTGAGCCAAAGCAGATAATCTTTTTCGCCTAATTCAAGGATATAAGATTTTTCTGTACTTCGTTTTTCATCAAATATAAATATTTCTTTGCCATTTTCAGCAATCTGCTGTTTATAAACTGCACCCTCAGGAATGCACAGAATATGTTTTTCAAAACACGGCACACAGCTGACATACAATGAAGCATGAGGATCGGATAATCCGCAGAAATGCCTGTAGGGTATACCGTCAATTAATTGAACTGATTTATCATCGGAAATATTTCCCGTAATTCCCATAAGTATATTTTTATAAAGAAATTTATCTACCTCGCAGCCGAGATTTAAGGTAATATCTGATGCCTTTAATGTTATCCGACACCATTGACTGCCTGATAATATCAGTTTGCCGTTTGTTGAGGGAAGAATTATCATAATAACCTCTCAGGCATAAAAACGCAGGCAATCACTGATAAGTGCAATAAGCTCGGAATTTGTCGGTTTCTCATCATCAAAATTGATCTCACAGTGAAGCTTTTCACGCATAAAAACAACATCCCCCTTGCCTCGCTCCCAAGCAGAGGTGATGGCATGGCGTATTGCTCTTTCGACACGGGATGGTGTTGTTTTGTACAGCTTGGCTATTTCAGGATACAGACGCTTTGTGATGCTGTCAAGCATGGACATATCCTCTGAAGCCATTACCACGGCACTTCTGATATATCGGTATCCTTTTAAATTGGCGGGTATTCCCATTTTCTGAATTACCTCAGTAACCTTAAGCTCCAAGCTTGTATTTACAGCATTATTTATACAAACAGGCTCGGGAATTTCTTCAATAATTATGTCATAATTCATATCAGTATCATCACATAAGGATATTATGCTGTCTGACTCGGCAAGGCAGGCAGGCGTTTTTGAGCAGCGTACAAAATTAAACGATGCAAAGGGTAAAGGATTATCAGTTATTATCACACACAAAGGAACTATCTGCTGTTTTGCTATAACAGTGAATACATAAAGAAGATCTGCTACTGAAACTGTTGAAGTATCTGCCGCGAATATTTTCGGTTTGTATTGCTGAATGGTGCTGAGAATTGAATAGCTGTCAGCTGTGGTCTGAATAACCTTGTATCCCACAGATTTCATTTTGCTTAATACATGATGAAGGGTATAGCCGCAGACTGCAATTTGATTTGATACTTGCATAAATTTTTTCTCCTTTTGTGGGCAGTGATGTTTATACTGCTGTAAAATGTGTGATAGGATTAGTCTTGACGGTGGTTATACCATATTTCTCTCTTTTTTTTCTTGATATAATATCATAATTTTTTTTCGTTGTCAATAGAAAAAATTGCAGTAAATTAACGCTTTTAGGTGCAAAAGTATTTAAATGTTTTAATTGTTAGCAAATGTTACCAATAATATCAAATAATTAAAAACTAAGACAAATTGTACACAATAAATATATTTGATATACAGATGTTGAAAATATATATTTATATAAGCTATAAACCAAAATAAAATATATATAATATATATATTAATAATATGAAATAAAAATATATTGAGTTTACATGAAATAAAAATCGTTATTTGAAAATTTTAAAAAAATTCCGATTTAAAGATAGTACCATTATGACGTATAATGACGAATTTTGTACTGTTCATTTATTTTTAGCCATTAATCATTATAAAAAGACATAAAAATATAGTATAATAAAGCTTAATATTTATTATACGGAGGTTTTTTTATGGCTGACAACGAAAAAAAAGGTCTGATAGCTGAATTCAAGGAATTCATAGCAAGAGGCAACGTTATTGATATGGCTGTGGGTGTTATCATGGGCGGTGCCTTTACTCCTATTGTAAATTCGCTGGTAAATGATATTGTAATACCCTGTGTCGGTATGATAACAGGCGGCGTAGATTTTTCCGATAAGAAGATAATCCTGAAGCAGGCTGTAGCCGCTGACGAGGCAGCAGGAATAGCCGAGGTCGCC
>JAFUOZ010000075.1 GCA_017481565.1 Oscillospiraceae bacterium
CCCGAAATACGCAGGAAGCCTGCACACTGCTCAAACGCCTTTGGTCCCAGCTTAGGAACCTTCAAAAGCTGCTTTCTGTCAGTAAATGAGCCGTTTTCCTCACGGTATGAAACGATATTCTTTGCGGTAGTTGCATTGATTCCCGCAATATATGAAAGCAGAGAATGTGACGCTGTGTTAAGGTCAACGCCTACACTGTTTACGCAGTCCTCGACCACACCGCCCAGAGCCTCATCCATTCTTGCCTTTGGCATATCATGCTGATACTGTCCCACGCCGATAGCCTTGGGGTCTATTTTTACAAGCTCCGCAAGAGGATCCTGTAAACGTCTTGCAATGGAAACGGCACTTCTTAAGGAAACATCATATTCGGGGAATTCCTCCGCAGCAAGCTTTGATGCGGAATATACGGAAGCACCAGCCTCGGAAACTACCATATATGCCACCTTCTGAGGTATCTCACGGATTATCTCCGCAACAACAGCCTCGGATTCTCTGGAAGCAGTGCCGTTTCCTATGGATATAGCGGTAACACTGTGCTTTTCGATAAGCTTTTTAAGTATTTCCTTGCCCTTCTTTATATGCTCCTTATTGCCCATTGTAATATGAACAACAGAGGTATCAAGCACTTTTCCCGTTTCATCAACAACTGCGATCTTACAGCCTGTACGATATCCCGGGTCAAGACCCAGAGTAACTATGCCCTTTACGGGAGGCTGCATAAGAAGCTGACGGAGATTTGAAGCAAATACCTTTATAGCCGCTTCTGCCGCCTTTTCGGTAAGCTCGGAGCGTATCTCACGTTCCACAGAGGGATATATCAGACGGGAAAAGCTGTCAACCGCCGCCACTTTCACAAGCTCTCCGCATTTGCTCTGATTCTTTACATATTTAGCTTTGATAAGCTGTACGCCCTCGCCCTCGGGGATAGTAACAGATACCTTCAGCTTATCCTCCTTTTCACCTCTGTCAATGGCAAGAACTCTGTGTCTTGCGATCTTTTTAACAGGCTCTGAGTATTCATAGTAATTCTTGTATACAGTATCTTCCTCAGGGTCTGCCGCCTTTGATACTACTGTTCCCGAACGGAAAACAAGCTCTCTCAGCTTCTTTCTCAGCTCGGCATCGTCGGAGATCTCCTCGGCGATGATATCCATAGCACCTGCAATAGCCGCGCCTGCATTAGCAACGCCCTTTTCCTCATTTACGAACTTTTCGGCTTCTGCCTTCGGGTCGGTCTTTATATTCTGCATAAGAATAAATGCCGACAAGGGTTCAAGACCCTTTTCTCTTGCAACGGAAGCACGGGTCTTTCTCTTGGGACGGAAGGGACGGTAAATATCCTCCAGCTCAACAAGAGTTTCAGCCTTTGCAATAGCCGCCGATATTTCATCGGTAAGCTTTTCCTGTGCTTCTATAGCTGATAAGATCTCCTCACGGCGCTTATCCATATTGCGCAGATATGTAAGACGCTCGTAGATCTCACGGATCATCTGATCGTCAAGAGAGCCTGTCATTTCCTTACGGTAACGGGCAATAAAGGGGATAGTCTTTCCGTCGTCGATAAGTGCGACTGTATTGTCGATCTGTTCCTGTCTCAGCTTGAATTCCTGAGCCAGCTTTTCATTTATATTCATGTATTTTTTCTCCGTTTCGCTTTTCTGAAAAAAGAGCGGTCCGCAGAATATGCGAACCGTCTCTATTCTGCTATGGACAGGGATTATTCTGCAATATAGACCTTCTTCATCTTCTGAGGTTCAACGGGCTTGTCACCCATGCCTGTCTTGCAGGTTGCAATCTCATCAACAACGTCCATACCTTCAATTACCTTACCGAAAGCGGCATACTGACCGTCAAGATGGGGAGCGTCCTTATGCATGATGAAGAACTGTGAGCCTGCGCTGTTGGGCATCATGGAACGAGCCATTGAGATAACTCCTCTTGTGTGCTTAAGATCGTTCTTTACGCCGTTAGCGGAAAATTCACCCTTGATATTCCAGCCGGGACCGCCTGTGCCGATACCCTGAGGACAGCCGCCCTGGATCATAAAGCCTTCGATAACACGGTGGAAAATAAGTCCGTCATAAAAGCCCTGATTAACGAGCTTTTCAAAGTTTTCTACAGTAATGGGCGCAGTCTCGGGATAAAGCTCCAGCTTGATCTGCTTGCCGTTTTCCATTTCAATAATAACCATTTTTATTATCCTCCATAAAATTAATACTATAATATTATACCATATTTATACGTTTTTGGCAAGTGTTTTTTCAGATTATTATTTTGTCAGCCGGATATTGACGGTGGAATGTTATCTCCAATCATTTTTCGTACGTATCATTTCAGGCAGATTATGTATATCATAAGCGATCTGACGGATCTGTTCAAATTGCTTTTTTTCAATACATTCCGTTATTCTGTTCATTGAATCGGATATTTCCTCCATAAGCCGTTTTGTAAGCTCATCGGGGACAGGGGGAGCGCCGCACAGCTTTATAAGACCGATAATATCAGCTGTACAGAAAAAATCATCTCCCTTATCCTTATAAGATATTTCACTGCATAGCGTTTCTTTATCGAATTTATTATCAAGATATTCCGTAAGCATAAGTACAAGTGAAATATTATCGTCAAGCCTATGACGATCTTCGGCAGACAGTATATTTCTGAATAAAACCTTTTTCAGCTGTAAATGCCTCATTCTTAATATGTACCGATATAAAAGCATGGTTACGGGAACAACAGCGGTCACTGTGGGCTTATCTTCGGGAAATGCTTCTATGCGAAACAGTGTGATACAGCTGTCCGAAAGGTCATCATCGGGCAGATATAACAGTCTGTCGGAGGGGATATCCTTTGTGCTGCCGTATTTTTCATTGAGAAGTACCTTTGCGGCAACAGCCTTTTCTCCGCTGCCGATAAGGATAATGCTTCCGCTTGTAAATTCATCATGACGGCTTTCGTATCTTACGGGAAATTTTACAGCCTGTCTTTCAAAAATTTTATCAAAGAGACTGTCATTGACTGTAAGTTTTTTCATAGAATTCATCTCCTTATGAAAAGAATCAAAGCCGTCCCTTAAAAAGAACGGCTTTGTATCATACGTATATTACAGCTTGACGATCTTGGCAAAATTCGCCATGATCTTTTTTGTGCCCTTTTCGTCAAAGGCAACCTCAAGAAGAGAATCATTTCCCATTTTCTTTGCGGAAAGGATAGTTCCCTCACCGAAAACAGAGTGCTTTACACGTTCGCCTGCTGAATATTCCACATTGCTGTGCTTCTTTGCAGACTCTAATTTCATAGCGGTAAGCTGACTCTGGAGAGAATAGTTCTTGCTTGCCTGAATGCCTTCGTTTGCAGGCTTGGTTTTATTCTTGACAGTGCTGTCGATACGCTCGATATAATCCTTGTCGATCTCCTTGATAAATCTTGACTGGAGGTTACGGTTTGTCTGACCGAACAGCATTCTTGTCTGTGCATGAGTAATGAAAAGCTGCTCCTTTGCACGGGTAATGGCAACATATGCAAGACGTCGTTCCTCTTCAAGCTCGTCGGGAGTATCGAGACTGCGTATTCCGGGGAATATGCCCTCCTCCATGCCCGCAATGAATACAACGGGGAATTCAAGACCCTTTGCGGAATGTACCGTCATCATGCATACAGCGTCAGCATCGGTATCCATACGGTCAATGTCGGTATAGAGAGCGATTTCCTCTAAAAAGCCCGAAAGCTCAGGGATTTCACCTGCTTCCTCCATGCTCTTTACATATTCCGCAACCGAGGATTTGAGCTCGTTGATATTTTCAAGTCTGGCTGAGCCTTCGTCACCGAGATTTTTTAGCATTGTTCCGTAGCCGGTTTTATCTAAAAGAAGATCTATAAGGCTATCCAGAGGTCCGTTTTCAGCTGCTTCCGTAAGAAGATCAAATATTCCCGCAAGCTTTGTAAGGGCAGCCGATTTCTTTGAAAGGGGAGCATAATTTTCTGAATCTCTCATTACGGATACAGGGGACGTACCTAAGTCGGATGCGATCTGTTCTATCATGGATACGGTAGAATCTCCGATACCTCTTTTCGGCTCATTTACGATCCTTTTGAAGCGGAGAACATCGCTGGGATTGTTTATTACCGAAAGATATGCAATGATATCCTTTATTTCCTTGCGGTCAAAGAAGCGCATACCGCCTACAACCTTATAGGGTATACCTCTCATTGTGAAGGTACGCTCAATGCTGTTTGACTGAGCGTTCATTCTGTAGAGGATAGCGTAATCGGAATAGTTCTTTCCGTCAGCGTGACCCTCTTCTATCTTATCGGCAATGAATTTCGCTTCAGCATTTTCATCGCCCGATTTATATACTGTTATCTTTCCGCCGTCACCCTTATCGGTCCACAGCTTCTTGTCCTTACGTGCGGTATTGTTCTGTACAACGCAGTTTGCGGCACTGAGTATATTTTGAGTGGAGCGGTAATTCTGTTCAAGTCTGATAACGGTGCTGTTTTCAAAATCGTCCTCAAAGGAAAGGATATTTTCTATTGTAGCTCCTCTGAAACGGTAGATAGACTGGTCGTCGTCGCCTACAACGCAGATATTCCTGTATTTTGAAGCAAGCAGAGAAACAAGCCTGAACTGAGCAGTGTTTGTATCCTGATATTCGTCCACCATGATATATCTGTACAGATTCTGATAATGATCGAGAACATCCGGTTCCTGTTCGAAAAGCTCAACCGTAAGACAGATGATATCATCAAAATCAACTGCATTTGCAGCTCTCATACGGCTGCGGTATTCACGGTAGACCTTTGCTATTGTCAGCTTACGGTAATCGCCTGCCGCCTGTTCCTCAAACTTATCGGGGTCGATAAGCTTATCCTTTGCGGAGGATATCATGTTCATGACAGCCTTGGGAGGAAAGCTTTTATCGGATATATCAAGGGTCTCAAGGCAAGCCTTTATCATTCTCTGGCTGTCGTCTGCGTCATAAATGGTAAAGCTTCTGCTGTAGCCCAGCTTATCTATCTCACGTCTTAAGATGCGTACACAGGCAGAGTGGAAGGTAGCCGCCGTGATCTTAGAGGATATATCCTCACCCAGCATAGCCGCAAGACGTTCTCTCAGCTCGCCTGCCGCCTTGTTTGTAAAGGTTATCGCAAGGATATTGTAGGGTCTTACGGGGTTTACGGCGCACAGATCCCTGAGACGGGAAACTGTTTCCTCGTCCCTTGAGCCGTCATATTCATTAAGGAATTTTATATCATCAGCGGTAACCGAAGGGGGAGTGTTCTCGTCGGAATAGCCATCTCCGAAGGCTATCATATTAGCGATCCTGTTAATAAGTACGGTAGTTTTTCCGCTTCCTGCGCCTGCCAGTATAAGTACGGGTCCCTTTACGGCGAAAACCGCTTCACGCTGCATATCGTTCATGCGGCTGAAATATTCTGCAAGTGCTTTTTTTCTTGCGGTTGTAAAATCAACGTTCATTTTCTATGCTCCTATAACCATTCCTGCGCAGAAATACTGCGCTTTATCTTTATACAAAATATATTATAGCATATTTTAAGTCCGATAAAAAGACCGAAATCCCACATTTTACATTTTTATAATATTTTTGTATTATATGTCATAAATAATCAACGCAGTTGTGTAACATGCACAATGCGTATTATACCTGGGGACAGGAAAAAACGGCACTGAAAATACAGAGCCGTTTTTTAGCTGTTTTATTCATGATGAATTGTTCTGTGAAAGATAATCCTCAGTAAAGTCACGGAATTTAATATAAACCTGCTGTTCATATTCCGGAACATTTATTTTTGATCTGCGGTATCTTTTTTTTAGAGAATTTTCTCTGAGACGGGCATATTCGATGGATATATCGCACAGCTCGGCGATTTCTGCTGCCTTGTGTACGTTTATCCTGTAAAGAACATATTCGGGGGCAAGGATACCAAGTGCAAAAACATCTGCTTCCAACTCAAGAAAACGTATCAATTCGGCAGTGCTGCTGCCGAAAACCACCGACTGCTTGTGACCCAGCAGTATATGACCAAGCTCACGGGCGATCCTGAAGCGTGATTCCTGACGGGTAAATTCATCGTTATAGACGATATACCACTGCTTGTCAGTGAAAAAAGCTGCCGATGCCTTGTCGGGCGGTATTATATTGACACTGCTGTTCCTTATGATCTTTATTCCTGTTTTTGATGCGATATCCGTAATGCTTACGGGGAGACTTCCGCATTCAGAATAATTAAGAAGACATTCCCATGAAGCAGTGCGGACATTTTTTAATAATCCGAAGTTGTTTGGCATAATTTCCCCTGAAATTGTTAATATTTTTTATGGTATGTTTATCGTTTACAGATCGTTATCTGAGGATACGCTGTCAGCTGTGGAAAGTATACCTGCATCGTCAGAAGTATCTTCCTTATCCTCCTTAAGAGTATAGGGTCTTTTTCTTGCGGGAGCCGCAGCGCAGAGTGTTGATATTCTTGAAATGAAATCGGAAATAACTCCTCTGTCATGAGCGTCAAGCTCAAGATAAGCGGAAATGAAATTCTTTATGGTTTCATCAACGTTATACTTTGCGGAAAGCTCCTGAACGAATGAAGCGTAGGGAGTTCTGAACATTTCGCCCTCGCCCGTCTTGAACCATTCCTCACTGATGTTGTAAAGAGCGCATATGGTCTTTACATGACGGTCGAGAATATCTCTTTTGCCAACTTCCATCATGGCATAGGTGGACTGTCCCAGACCGAGTGATGCCGCAAACTGAGCCTGTGTCAGTTTGATTGTTTTACGGATCTTTTTTAATCTGCCGCACATAATTTATTACCTCCGTAGACAACTCCCATAATAATATGGAAGAGAATTGTTTTCTCAATTAAGGAAATAACTGCGTTTTTTGTTGTTTAACCGGTATATCCAAAAAACATATCAATTATTTTCCTATAATATAATAGCATAAAATAATCGGTACAGTCAAGCTTTTTTTAAGAAAAAGCTAAAGTTTATTTGAATTGTTACCGTTTGTTAAGAAAAAATACAAACGACTCGGAGATTTAGTCACACTTCAGGTCACACGTCGGTTTTACGTAACAAAACGATTGTTTCAACATAAAATATAACTGAGTGCGGCAGTACTCTTGTGAACGGAATATGGAAAATATCACCATATAAATTTATGGATTAAAATACAAAAAAACGGCAAGAATATAAGCAGATAAAAAAACAGCCGCAGTATATTATAGATTGCGGACAGAAAGGAATGAGCATAAAAATGTCTGTAAAAAGAGGAGAGATCTATTATGCGGATCTTAGTCCCGTTGTGGGCTCGGAGCAGGGCGGAATAAGACCTGTGCTTATAGTCCAGAATGATGTGGGAAACCGCCACAGTCCTACGGTTATTGCTGCCGCAATAACAAGTCAGAGGGAAAAGGCAAAGCTTCCCACACATATTGAGCTGAATGCTTCAAAATGCGGACTTTCCAAGGACAGCGTCGTGCTTCTGGAACAGATAAGGACTATAGATAAAAAACGTCTTAAGGAGCGTATGGGTGAGCTTGATATGCCTGCTATGGCTCAGGTGAACAATGCGCTCAGTATAAGTTTCGGTCTCGGAGGCGTTACATAAGCTGCGCTTCCTTTTCCGATGTTATCTCAGTAAAACAGCTGCCGTGACCTCGGGAGGGCACGGCAGTTGTTTTTGTCAGAGTTATACGGTTATGGTAATTATCATATAGAAATTTATCTGCTCTTTTCATCGGTGCTGTTATTGTTGGTATTGCTATCCGATGAATATGAGCTGTCGGCAGCTGTCACATACGACGATGGGGTGTTTATGCTGTCGGAATTATCCGATGATATGGGTGCGGACATTGAAGCCGCAGCCGCAAGAATGAATGCTGCCGATAATAATTTTGAGGGATTCATTTATAAAAAACTCCTTTTTGGTCTGTTTCGTTTTCCGATGTATATATAATACACGGCAATTATTAGAAACAGATTTGAACAGAGTGAAAAACAGATGAAATTTTCTTTCTCTGAATATACATATTAATATGTTGTTTGAAAATCATTTTTCATCTGCACTTGAATTTTTTTTATAATGTGATATAATAATAGTATACAGGACAATAAAAATAACGGAAGGGAAGTATGTAATATGATCGGAAATAATATTAAAAAGCATTTTACCACAGTCACCCATCATCGCAACGAAGTAATAAAGAACTGCGCCCGTGCAGGTATTCTTGTTCAGGGTCTCAGGCATGACCTTTCAAAATACAGTCCCTCCGAATTCATTTCAAGCTGTAAGTATTATCAGGGTACACGCAGTCCCAATGAAGCTGAGAGAGAGGACAAGGGCTATTCGGAAGCATGGATGCACCATAAGGGCAGAAACCGTCATCACTTTGAATACTGGACGGACTATAATCCTGAAACAAGGCGTATGGAGCCTGTTAAAATGCCTATGAGATATGTTATAGAGATGTTCTGCGACAGGGTTGCGGCAAGCAAGATATATATGGGCGACAGTTATAACGACGCCGCTCCGCTTGCTTATTTTGAACGCGGACGTGCTACCAGGTCTATCCACCCGAAAACCTCACGTCTCCTTGAATTTCTCCTTACCATGCTTGCGGAAAAGGGCGAGGATTATACCTTTGCTTACCTGAGACATATAAAGGACAGGAATTATTGATATACATTACATAAAAACAGCATGAGGTACACAGAGTATCTCATGCTGTCTGTTTTTATTCGGTGCAGAGCCTTGTAAGATTGATATATTCGGGGCGTATCTTACGGTAGATACTGCCGCCGTGTTCCATTCCGTAAAGCCTGATCAGACTGCGGTAAAAGGCTTGCTTTCCCGATGCCTTTCTCACAAAGGACGCTATTTTTACGGCTTCATCGGCGGTGGCTTCGCCTGCGGCAAGGTCAAGTATTTTAAGGACTATCCTGTCGCTGATAATGCCGTCGTGAGCGGCTGTGCTTTCCTCTGAGGGCACGGCGGTTTCCTCTGCGGCTTCGGTCTGAGAGGGTACAGAGGGAGTATCCTCGGCTTCATGGGATATATCCTCTTTTGTATTGGGTGTATCGGTGACTGATACTGCTTCCTCTTCAAGACGCTGTTTTTCTTCCTCAGCCTTTCGTGTATTCACAAGCTGAGGAACATCGGGCACGACTGTAACAGGCGGCTTTACCGGCATGACAGGCACTTCGGGCAGGTCATACGCCATTTCGGCTTCTGCAGCGGCGATATAATCAAAGCTTTTTCCGCTCTGCGCAGGCTTTTCCTTCTCATCATCTGTGGCAGTGACGGCTTCTGCGGATATATTACCCTCGGAAGCGCTGCTCATCACATATGCTTCGTGGATAAGCTCATCGCGGAGAAGCTCGTCCTCCATGTTTCTTGCACGGATATCGGCAAGAGCTTTTTTTATTGTAGGGGTACGGAGTATACCCACATTTCCCGATTCCTCTCTTCCGTTCCAGAAATTCTTTACAAAATCAAAGCCTGTGTCGTTGCTTATGATATAGTATTCCTTTTCGGTGCTTCTGCATACACAGTAGCCCAGATATGTTGAAAGCTGAAAATCCAGAGCGTTCCGTCCTCCCGATGTAACGGGGAAATATTCGACTCTTGCTTTGCTTTTCATAATATCCATATGAGCGGCAAAGGTAAGGCTGTTTGCTTTTGTTGTATAGAATATGAGTACGCTGTCCTCCTCGGTGAGAGATGTTATACCCTGAATACCCGATGAATTTACATTTTCAAAATCAATAATAAAGCATGCCATAGCGGTTCCCCCTGAAAATAATCTTTTTCTGTTATTATAGCATGTTTTATCATATATTGCAATACTGTTTTTCCGATTTGGTGAGTCTGCACCATGTTTGGACCTATGAAAGCTTTTGTGGTGCAGACTGTCTGAGGGGGTAAGGACAAATTGTAAATTATATGCGGATATAAAATATGATGTCGTGTGAAATCCATACTTATTCAATAAAATATTAACCTTACTCTGTGAAAAATCAATGAAACGAAAAATATTATATGTTTGTAGCTTTTTTGTTAAAATATTGGTGGAAACTATTGCAATCACTTACAATATATGTTATAATGAGATGATAAAGTAACATGGAGCGGTGTGTACTGCCGCAGAGGGTTCTTTATACAGATGAAATTTTATAACAGGCGGTGAAACTATGCTTAAAAGTATGACGGGCTTCGGGCGTTATCAGGAAATAATCGGCGGCAGGGATATTCTGGTGGAGATACGCTCGGTAAACCACAGGTACTACGAATTTTCCGCACGGCTTCCCAGAGCATACGGCTATCTTGAAGAAAAGCTGAAAAGCTTTTTGAACGGAAGAGTTGCAAGGGGCAAGACCGAGATAAGCCTTACCCTGATGAATGTTGAGGGCAAGGACGCTCTTATCGAGGTCAACGAGCTTATCGCCGAGGGCTACGTAAATGCACTGAGAAAGGCAAACGAGCGGCTTGGTCTTAAGGATGATATCACCCTTTCACATATTATGAGACTGCCCGATATCTTCAACGTGCGCAAGCCTCAGGATAACGAGGACGAAATATGGGAAAGCGTGAAAACTGTCGCTGAAAGGGCGCTTGATAACTTTATCGAGATGCGTGAGGCCGAGGGTCTGCGTATGAAGGAGGACTTCCTGAACAGGCTTTCCTACATAGAAGAGCTTGTGTCTATGGTAGAGGAACGCTCACCCGAGGTGAACAAGGCTTACCGTGAACGGCTTGAAAACAGGCTTAAGGATATCCTCGGTGATAAGAATATAGAAGAATCACGTATACTTACAGAAGCGGCGATTTTCGCCGACAAGACAGCTGTTGACGAGGAAACAGTGCGCCTGAGAAGTCATATAAATCAGTTCAGGAGCATGCTGGAGCTTGACGAGCCTGTGGGCAGAAAGCTTGATTTTCTCATTCAGGAGTTCAACCGTGAGGCTAATACCATAGGTTCAAAGGCGCAGGATGCCTCAGTTACAAAGATAGTGGTTGAGCTTAAGTCGGAAATTGAAAAGATAAGAGAGCAGATTCAGAATATAGAATAGGGCGTAAATATGAAACTTATTAATATCGGATTCGGAAATACTGTGAACGCCGAGAGGATCGTGGCTATAGTAAGTCCCGAAAGTGCGCCTATAAAGCGTATAATCCAGGAGGCAAGGGACAGGGGAATGCTTATTGACGCATCCTACGGCAGAAAAACACGGTCTGTTATAGTTACGGACAGCGGTCATGCCGTGCTTTCGGCAGCAAGTCCCCAGTCGCTGTCGGGTCGTGCGGATTCCGATGCGGATAATGATCCGGAGGTGGGTGAAGATGAATAAAAAAGGTATGCTTTTTGTGGTATCGGGTCCCTCGGGGTGCGGAAAAGGCACTGTTTTAGGTGAAATACTTAAGGACGACAGGTTTTACTATTCCGTTTCGGCTACCACACGTTCTCCCAGAGAGGGCGAAAGGGACGGCGTGAATTATCACTTCCTGACCCGTGAAAAATTCGAGGAGCTTATCGGAAACGGCGAAATGCTGGAATACGCCGAATACTGCGGAAATTACTACGGCACGCCCCTGACCTACATCGATAAAAAACTTTCCGAGGGAAAGCATGTTATCCTTGAAATAGAGGTTCAGGGAGCTATGAACGTGCGTAAGCTCCGTGATGATGCGGTGTTGATTTTTATCCTGCCGCCCTCACTTAAGGAGCTGCGCCGCCGCCTTGAAAAAAGGGGTACAGAGTCCGCTGAGGTAGTTGAAAAGAGAATTTCTGCTGCTTCGGAAGAGATAAGAACTGCGGATAAATATGATTATATAATGATAAATGGTGAGCTTGAAAAGGCTGTTGAAGATTTCAGAAGCATTATTACTGCTGCTGAAATGTATTCGGGAAACAATAAATATTTGATAGATGAGGTGCTTAACGATGCTTAGACCATGTATGGCTCAGATAACAACAAAGAATGAAAGCTACTACTCCATCGTTATCGGAGTGGCAAAAAGAGCTAGAGATATTTCAGACGAGCTTATCAGAGAGGAAAAGACTCTTGAAGAAAAGCCCGTAAAGACAGCGGTTGACGACCTTGCGGCAAGAAGATACTACGTTATCGAGGATCCTGCCGTTCACGGAACAAAGTCTGAATGACCGTTCTTACCGCCGAAATTGCCGTAAGCGGTGCATCATATGGGTATGACAAGCTTTACAGCTACATCGTTCCCGATGAATTTTCGGGTATTGCCTGCCGCGGCGAAAGGGTGATTATCCCTTTCGGAAGAGGTGGGCGGAAACGGGTCGGATTGATCATGTCTATCCGATATGCGTCAGCTGAGGAAACGGCGAAATTCAAGAGTATAACTGCCTTTATCGACAGGTCGCAGCTTATCAGTGATGAGCATATAGAGCTTGTGAAATGGGTAAAGGAAAGGACCTTCTGCTCCTATTTTGAGGCGTTCAGGGCGATGATCCCACCGGGGCTCAGCGTGAATTTTCAGGAAAAATACCGTCTCTGTGAGGGTGTGTCCGCAGCAGGCAAGGGGATAAGCTCCTCTGCAGCTGCACTGTATACGTCCTTTACCGAGGTGAAGAACCGCAGGGAGCAGGAAATGATGATAAACGCTGCCTTTGAGGGTGCGGATAAGGAGCTTGTGCGTGAGCTTGTTTCGGCAGGATTTATTGAGGAATATGACCATGTGAAGCAGAAAGTCCGTGATGAAACTGTTACCATGATACGTCTTTCCGATGAATATCTGTCGGATCCGTCATCATTCAAACTGCCTCCGAAGCAGAAAAAGGCTGCGGAGCTGCTTATGGAAAACGGTGCGGCGGCTGTAAAGGAACTTACTTACCACTGCAATATGACCACTCAGGTGGTGAAAAATATGCTGAAAAGCGGTGCGGCGGTTTCCTTTGAATATGAGGTGATACGCTCGTCCGATGCAGTTGCGGATAAGAATGTTGATGAAATTATCCTTTCCGCTCAGCAGCAGAGGGTATATGAGGGGATCACGGAGCTTATAGCGGCGAAAAAGCCTGCGGCGGCACTTCTTTACGGAGTGACGGGAAGCGGAAAAACTCCTGTGTTTGCAAAGCTTATAAGCTATACACTTGACCGTGGCAGAAATGTTATCATGATGATACCCGAAATTGCGCTGACCCCACAGACAACGGCACGTTTTCAGGGGCTTTTCGGGGATATGGTGTCGGTGATACACAGCGGACTTTCCATGACCGCCCGAATGAACGAGTATAAACGTATAAAATCGGGTGACAGCAGGATAGTTGTAGGTACAAGAAGTGCTGTATTTGCGCCCCTTGATAACATCGGACTTATCATCATGGACGAGGAAGGGGAGATGACCTACAAGTCGGAATCCTCTCCCAGATACAATGCAAAGGACGTGGCGAAAAAACGCTGCGTTTATCATAATGCGGTGCTTCTGCTTGCATCGGCTACCCCCTCTATAGAGAGCTTTTACAACGCTGAACAGGGCAGATACAAGCTTTTTACCATGCCTGAAAGGTATTCGGATAATCCTCTGCCTGCGGTGGAGATAGTGGATACTGCAAGTGAGACCATGTGCGGAACGTCGGGTATTTTCAGTGAACGCCTTGTTACCGAGATAAACGAAAATCTGAAGCGTGGGGAGCAGTCTATTCTTCTTCTGAACCGCCGCGGATATCACACGTTCATATCATGTTCATCATGTCGTGAGCCTGTGAAATGCCCGAATTGCAGTATTCCCATGACCTATCACAAGGTGAATCACCGTCTTATGTGCCATTACTGCGGCTACAGTACGGATATGGTGAATAAATGTCCGACTTGCAGTAGCGATAAGCTTAAGCTGACAGGACTCGGCACTCAGAAATTAGAGGACGAGATATCCTCCCTTTTCCCGAATGCAAGGGTTCTGCGAATGGACACGGATACCACCTATTCAAGATATGCATACGACAACGCTTTCAGGGCATTTGAAAAGGGCGAGTATGATATAATGCTCGGTACACAGATGATAGCCAAGGGACTTGACTTTCCCAACGTGACCCTTGTAGGCGTGCTGTCGGTGGATAAGGCACTGTTCTGCGGTGACTTCAAAAGCTATGAGCGTACCTTTTCCCTGATAACTCAGGTGGTGGGACGAAGCGGACGAGGGGAAAAAGCAGGACGTGCGATAATACAGACCTGTGTTCCTGACCATTATGTGATAAATCTTGCGGCGAAGCAGGATTATGACAGCTTTTACATGCAGGAATCAATGCTCAGAAAGGCGCTTACATATCCGCCGTTCTGTGATATATGTGTCGTGGGGTTTTCATCACCCGATGATAATGCGGCAGATAAGGCATCTAAGCTTTTTCTGCAGATGATAAGCGATAAGGTGCAGGCAGAGACGGTCAGCTTTCCTATGAGAGTGCTCGGTCCGTCAAGATGCGTGTTTGAACGGATAAACGGCAGATTCAGGTACAGAATAATAATAAAATGCAGAAATACATCGGATTTCCGTCAGTTTATGGGTCAGCTGTGGTGCAGGACCTTTAAAATGAAGGAGTTTTCCGATGTTCAGACATATATCGACATCAACGGAGATATCGGATTATAATGAAAGGATAAGAAAATGGCGATAAGAAACATTGTTAAAAAGGGTGACGAGGTGCTTACCAAAAGGTGCCGCCCCGTTGAAAAATTCGATGCAAAATTAGCCGCTCTTTTAGATGATATGCTCCAGACCATGTACAAGGCTGAGGGCGTTGGTCTTGCGGCTCCGCAGGTTGGTCTTTTACGTAGGATAGCCGTGATAGATATCACAGAGGAGCATAATGACCCTATAGAGCTTATCAATCCCGAAATAATCAAGTCGAGCGGCAGACAGAGGGAGATAGAAGGCTGTCTTTCCTGTCCCGATCAGTGGGGATATGTGAAAAGACCTATGAAGGTGGTATGTCGTGCTCAGGACAGAAAGGGCGACTGGTACGAATACAAGGCTGAGGGATTTCTCGCCCGTGCCATATGCCATGAGCTTGACCACCTTGACGGTCAGCTTTTCGTGGATAAGGTAGATGAATTTGTACGCCCCGAGGACATGGAATAATAACGGAGGACAGCTCAGATGAATATAGTTTTTATGGGTTCTCCCGATTTTGCCGTGCCCTGCCTTAAGGCACTTATCGACAGCGGAGAAACCGTTCAGGCGGTGCTTACTCAGCCTGACAAGGCAAGGGGCAGACGGGGAAATAAGCTTATGCCTACGCCTGTAAAGGAGCTTGCATTACAGCATGATATCCCTGTGTATCAGCCTGTCAGCCTTAAAAAAGGTGATGAAGGGGAGCAGATATGCTCACTTCTGGAACAGCTTGCTCCCGAGCTTATCGTGGTGGTGGCTTACGGAAAGATACTTCCCAAAAGGGTACTTGATATACCGAAGCATGGCTGTATCAACGTTCATGCGTCACTTCTGCCCCGTTACAGAGGTGCTGCACCTATACAGTGGTGCGTCCTCAACGGTGAGAGGGAGACAGGCGTAACTACAATGCTTATGGCGGAAGGACTTGATACAGGTGATATGCTGCTTAAGTCACGGACTGAGATAGGCAGCAGCGAGACCGCATCTGAGCTTCATGACAGGCTTTCCGAAATGGGTGCAAGGCTTCTGCTTGATACGGTGCAGGCTGTCAGGGATAATTCTTTACACCCCGAAAAGCAGGACGACAGTCTGTCAAATTATGCTCCCATGCTCACAAAGGATATGTGTCCCCTGGACTTTTCAATGACAGCCGAACAGGTGCATCATAAGATATGCGGACTTTCCGCCGCACCCTGTGCAACAGCCTATATAGGCGACAGACGGTTGAAGCTTTACCGCTCTGAGCTTTCGGATATCACATCGGATATGGCTGTGGGCAGCGTTGTAAAGGATAAGTACTTTACAGTGGTATGCGGTGACGGAAAATGCATCAGGATAATTGAAGTGCAGGCAGACGGGGGCAAGCGTATGAATGCGGCTGATTTCCTCAGAGGAAACCGCATAGAAGCAGGCACGGTGCTGACAGGGGAGCCTGTATAAAATGGAGATGAAGCTATGAAAACGGCAAGAAGCATCATATATGAGCTGCTGCTTAAAATGGACGGGGGAGCATATTCCAATATCGCCCTTGACGCTGCACTTACGGAGAATAAGCTGTCAGCCGCCGACAGACGCTTCGTTTCGAGAGTTTTCTACGGTGTCATTGAAAGAAGGCTCACCCTTGACCATATCATTTCCGAATACAGCACAAAGCCTGCCGATAAGCTTGACAAGGAGGTCCGTACCGTGCTCCGCATGGGTATCTATCAGATACTTTTCTGTGACAGCGTGCCCGAAAGTGCGGCGGTGAATGAATCGGTAAAGCTTATCAGGAACACGAAAAAGTCGGGTGCATCGGGTTTTGTCAACGGTCTGCTGAGGAATTTTCTCAGAAACAGCTGTAAATATACGCTTCCGAAGGACAGGGTAAAGGCACTTTCCGTTGAATATTCCTGTGACCCGAGGATAGCGGAGCTGCTTTTGTCGGGAAATGAGGAGGAAGATGTGATATCACTTCTTAAGGCATCATACCTGTCGGGAGATATCACAGTCAGAATAAATAACCTTAAGGTATCGGCTGATGAATTTAAGGATATACTTGAAAGGGAAGGCTGTACCGTGAAGGATTGTGAGCTTCCGCTGCTTAAGGGCAGGGCGGCTGTTCTGGAAAATATCCCATGCGGTAGTCCCGAACAGCTGAAAAGCTTCACAGACGGATTATTTCATGTACAGGATATATCCTCTCAGCTGTGCTGTGCGGTCCTTGACCCACAGGAAAACGAAAGTATCGTTGACCTGTGTGCCGCCCCGGGCGGAAAGACCTTCACCATCGGGGAAATGATGAAGGGTACAGGCAGGGTGTACGCCTGTGAGCTTCACAAAAAGAGGGTCGGTCTTATTGAAAAGGGTGCGGAAAGGCTGGGCATCGGCAGCATCGTGACCATGCAGAATGACGGAAGAGTATATAATCCGTCTCTTTCGGGTGCTGACAGGGTGCTGTGTGATGTTCCCTGCTCGGGACTGGGGGTTTTCAGGGGAAAGCCTGAGATCAAGTACAAGAACCCCGATGATTTTGTCAGACTTCCCGAAATACAGTACAATATACTGGACACTGCATCACGTTATGTGAAAAAGGGCGGCGTACTGGTATATTCCACCTGTACGGTAAATACAGCCGAAAACAACGCCGTTACGGATAAATTCCTTTCGGAGCATGATGAGTTCGAAGGCTATCCCTTTTATGAGGAAATGGGCGAGCCGTTCGGAAAATACTCGGTGACCGTGTTTCCGAGGCATTTCGGCGGCGACGGCTTCTATATATGCAGAATGAGACGCAGATAATTCAGGGAGAGGTTTAATGGAAAAAATTGATATATTGTCTCTCTCCTCAGAGGAGCTTGCGGCTGAAATGTCGTCGCTGGGAGAGAAAAAATTCCGTGCGGCACAGGTCTTTGACTGGCTCCACGTTAAAAGAGCGGTTGATTTTCAGGAGATGACCAATATTTCCTTGGCACTTCGTACAAAATTATCCGAAAGTTTTTATATAAATCGCTTAAATATTGTCAGAAAGCTTGAATCTTCGGTAGATAATACTGTAAAATATCTTTATGAGCTTTCGGACGGTAATCATATTGAGACCGTTCTGATGGACTATAAGCACGGAAACAGCCTTTGCATATCCACACAGGTAGGTTGCAAAATGGGGTGCAGATTCTGTGCGTCCACCATTGCAGGCTTCAAAAGAGATCTGCTCCCCTCGGAAATGCTGGGTCAGATCTACGGTGCGGAGCGTGATTCGGGCCGCAAGGTGGAAAGCCTTGTGCTTATGGGTATCGGCGAACCGCTTGATAATTATGAAAATGTTGTCAGATTCTTAAAGCTGCTGTCCTGTCCCGAAGGGAAAAATCTCAGCCAGAGACACGTTTCCCTTTCCACCTGCGGACTGGTTGACAGAATTTACGATCTGGCTGAATATAAATTCGGACTGACCCTTTCGGTGTCCCTTCATGCCTCCGACAATGAGCGGAGAAGTCAGATCATGCCCGTGAACAACAGGTATGACATCGGGGAGCTTTTAAGGGCGTGCAGACATTACACGGACAAGACAGGCAGGCGTATCTCCTTTGAATATGCGGTGATATCGGGCGTGAACGATTCGGAGGCTGATGCACAGGCATTGGCAAGGCTTCTGAAAGGGATGAATTGTCATGTGAATCTTATCCCTGTCAACGAAATAAAGGAAAGAGATTTCAGGTCGGACAGAAGCTCTGTACAGAAATTCATGGAACGGCTTGAAGGGTACGGAATGAACGTTACCGTCAGACGTACCCTCGGAAGCGATATAAATGCCGCTTGCGGACAGCTGAGAAGAGAATATGAAATATGACGGAATTTGATTTTTCCCCTTTGTTACGGGATATTTAAGAGGTGATGGCGTTTGGAAATTTACGCAATGACGGATATCGGCGGCAGACCCGACGAAAATCAGGACAGGGTCAATACTCTGAGGCTTGCCGATAACGCTGTGTTTGCGATCGTTTGCGACGGTATGGGCGGCGAAAATGCGGGAAGTACCGCAAGCTTTAAAACAATGCAGATAGTATCCGACCGTATCATGGGCGGCTACAGGGACGACAGGGACGAGCTTTCCCTGAAAAATCTTATGATAAATTCCGTAAAGACAGCCAATGCGGTTGTCCATGAGATAGCCGAGTATGATGAGACCAAATCGGGCATGGGAACTACCTGTGTTGCCGTGCTGCGTAAGGATAATAGGATATTCTGCGTGAACGTAGGCGATTCCAGAGCCTATCTTATCGATAATGAGATAACCCAGATAACAAAGGACCATACAGTTGTCATGAGTATGTACGAAAACGGCGAGATAGAGTTTGAAGAGATGAAAACTCACCCACGCCGCAATCTTATCACAAGAGCGGTGGGAGTATCGGAAACGGTCAATCCCGACTTTTTCAGTATGGAGATAAACGAAGGTGCGGCGGTGCTTCTCTGCTCCGACGGACTTTACGGCTGCTGTGAGGACTATATGCTTTACAATGCGGTGAAGAATGTTTCCCCCGAAAAGCTGCCGAAAAAGCTGATAGATATGGCTATTGAAAACGGAAGCGGAGATAATATATCCGCTGCTGTGATAATCTGAATCAGAATCACAGATGCCGTTTAATATAAAGGCTTAGTGCCGTCGCATAATGCGAATTGAAAGGAAAGATCATAATCAATGGATAAAAACATCGGAAAGCGGCTTGACGGACGCTATGAGATAACCGAGCTTATCGGCATCGGCGGCATGGCGGACGTCTATAAGGCAATGGATATCGTTGACAAAAAGGTAGTTGCCGTAAAGATCCTGAAGCATGAATTTGCTGACAACGATGATTTTGTGAGAAGATTCCGCAACGAATCCAAGGCGATCGCTGTGCTTTCTCACCCCAATATCGTGAAGATATACGATGTTGGCTTTACCGAGAAAATGCAGTTCATCGTTATGGAATATATCGACGGGATCACCCTTAAGGAATTCATGGAGCAGCAGGAGGTACTGAAATGGAAGGACGCCGTATTCTTCATAATACAGGTGCTCCGTGCCCTTCAGCACGCACATGACAGGGGTATCGTCCACCGTGACATCAAGCCACAGAATATCATGCTGTTCCCCAACGGCACCATAAAGGTCATGGACTTCGGCATAGCACGCTTTGCAAGGGAAGAGGGCAAGACCCTTTCCGATAAGGCGATAGGCTCGGTGCATTATATCAGTCCCGAGCAGGCAAAGGGCGATGTTACCGACGAAAAGAGCGATATCTATTCCACGGGTATCATGCTTTATGAAATGCTGACGGGCAGAAAGCCTTTTGACGGCGATTCACCCGTTGCCATAGCACTTATGCATATGCAGAACCGTGCAAGACCGCCCAGAGCCATAAACGACGCTATCCCCGAGGGACTTGAAGAGATCGTTATGCGTGCAATGCAGAAGGAAGCGGCAAGAAGATATCAGTCCGCCTCCGAGATGATACACGATATCGAGGAGTTCAAGAACGACCCCTCTGTAAGATTCGGATATAAGCTTGCAGATGCAGAGACCCCGAAAATTACGGGAAAATCCTCAGCCGATGCGGAAAAGACCCAGTATTTCGACAGGAACGAGGTCAGCGGCGGTGCGGCGGCAATGGCGGTTTCAAGGTATCGGAACGCTGCCGATGCATTCCCCGAAAAGAAAACGTCAGTTCGTACAAGACCTGCTTATGATGATTATGACGACGATGATGACGATGATGATGAATCGGTATCAAAGACCTCATACTTTATCGTAACGCTTACGGCTATCACGGCTGCTATCGTCATAGTTGTAGTTGCACTTATCGCTCTCAATTTCGAGGATATCATAGTTCCCAAGGAACAGACCATAGACAAGATGCCGAATCTTATCGGCGTAAATTATCTTGACGCAAAATCCACCTATGCCCCCTATTTCAATCTTACGGTAGATTCACAGGAATATTCCGCCGAATATGCCGAGGGAGTTATCATCAAGCAGACCCCCAGGGAGGGCAAGGACTTTATCGTAAAGAATACCGATGTAAAGGTGGTTGTAAGCCGCGGACCGCAGATGGTAACGGTGCAGAATGTTTACGACCTTGAAGCCAATACGGCACAGAGTATGCTTTCGGCTCAGGATTTCAACGTGTCCATCATGTTCCAGATAAGCGACGTTGAGAAGAACCACGTTATCAAGACAGAGCCTGAAAGAAATACAGCCGTTGAAAAGGGTTCGACGGTTATCATGTATGTAAGTCAGGGACCCGAGATTCAGGACGTTATCATGGAAAAGGTAGTAGGCATGAAGGTTTCCGAAGCGTCCTCGCTGCTTAAGGGCAAGGGTCTTAAGGTGAAGGTTGAAACGGTAGACAGCCTTGAAGAAAAGGATAAGGTAATCGCACAGAGTATTCCCGCAACCGATGATTACGGCGATCCGATGATCGTATCGGGCGGAACGGAGATAGTTCTTCAGGTAAGCTCGGGTATTCCCCCCGCAACCGAGGAGAATATCACCTTTGCAGTGCCCTCAGACCTTGAAGGCTCGGCAATATTCAGAGCATATATCAACGGTAATGTTGCAGGTGAACAGAATGTTGACAATATTGCATATGTGTCCACCGTTACGATCGCCGTTGAGGGTGCAAAGATTCAGACGGTCAATATCGAAGCCGAGAACACCGATACAGGCGAATCAAAGAAGCTTGGCGAATATGTGGTAGACTTTACCGAGGGTACGGTCACCGAAATGAAGATGGACAAGAAGGTATTTGAAGAACTGTTCGGCGTTGAAGAAGAGACCACCACCGAGGAAGAGGAAGGCTTTGACGATGAGGGTGCAGTGGAGATAGAGGACGAGACTGAACCCGAAGAGGACGAGCCTGTAGTTCCCGAAGATCCCGAGGACGATATCCTGCCCGATGAATTTGCACCGGAAAATGATGTTGTGGATTCTTCTGAGGACGAGGGCTGGTGGCAGACCATTCTCGAATAAAAGTTACTGATATATAGATAGAAAAATTCTTTTTGCATGATGCAGAAAGAATTTTTCTGTAAGCAGGGAGGAATTTCAAACAGTATGGCTGAAAAAAAATATGACGGACTTATCCTGAAATCAGTGGGAGGACTGTTTTTCGTCGAAACGGACGAAAAGATAATAGAGTGCAGGGCGAGAGGGATTTTCCGAAAGGAGAATATTGCCCCCTGTGCAGGTGACAGGGTAGTCATAGAATCGGAGGACGGGGAAACAGGTCTTATCACAGAGATAAAGCCGAGAAAAAACAGTATAATCCGTCCGCCCCTTGCCAATCTGGATTATCTGATATTCATAGTGTCCACCTGTCAGCCGTCACCGAATTACTTGATACTGGATAAGTTTACAGCCATAGCACATTACAAGGGAATAGAAAGCATAATCGTGCTTACCAAGAACGATCTGAAAAAGCGTCCCGACATAGAGGAGGTATACAGAAGGACAGGCTTTACCCTGTTTGTTACCGACTATGAGGACGAAAGCAGCTATATGCCCCTTTATGATATGCTTTCGGGAAAGGTCAGTGCCTTTACGGGCAACACGGGAGCAGGAAAATCCACACTGCTGAACCATATGGACAGCAGTCTTGTGCTTGCAACGGGAGAGATAAGCAAAAAGCTTGGAAGAGGACGGCATACCACCCGTCAGGTAGAGCTTTTCAAGCTGAAAAACGGCGGATATATCGCCGATACACCGGGTTTTTCCACCTTTGAGACCAATAAATACGATATAATTTTCAAGGATAAGCTGAAATACTGCTTCCCCGAATTTGAAGAATACGAGGGAAAATGCCGATTCCCCGACTGTGCCCATACAGGTGAAAAGGGGTGTGCGGTCACGGAAGCGGTGAAAAGGGGAGATATCCCACAGACAAGGCATGAAAGCTATCTTGCCATGTATGAGGAAGCAAAGCAGCTTAAGGAATGGGAGGTCAGGGACAGGATATGATATGCTGTATTTTCGGCGGTGCGGATATTGAGGATTACAGCCATGCGTGTATTCCCGAGGGTGCGCTTGTTGCGGCGGCGGACAAGGGGTATATGCACTGTAAGCAGCTGAATATAAAGCCTGATATGATAATAGGGGATTTTGACAGCTTTACGGGAGAAATGCCCGATGATATCAGGGTGGTACGTGCCCCCGCGGAAAAGGACGATACCGATACGGTTCTTGCCATACGTATTGCGGCTGAGGAATATGACTGTGACGAGTTTCACATATACGGTGCACTGGGCGGCAGAATGGGTCATACCATAGCGAGTATACAGACGTTATCCTTTATAGCGGAGCTGGGTGCATACGGAGTGTTGTATTCGGATAACTGTGAGATGCATCTGCTTTGCGAGGGCGTGCATATTTTTGAGAATGCAGGCTGTGAATATGTTTCGCTGTTTTCGATGACGGAAAGCTCTGAGATAACCCTGAGCGGTCTGAAATACAGCGGACAGCTGACGGTGAAAAACAGCTTTCCCGTAGGTGTCAGCAATGAATTCACCGCTGACGGAAGGTGCAGGATAGAGGTAATAAAGGGCAGTCTGCTTGCTGTTTTTGAAAAGAGTAACAAATTTATTTATGCGGAATAAGATGTAGTATAATCTACATAACAAGGAGGCACTTCTTATGAAGCTGGTCGTTGTCAGAAGTCCGAAGCTGCTTACAGGTCTGTTCCGCATAATCTTCCGTATCAGCAAGGAGGATATGGCAGAAGAAAAGCTTTAAAGGTAAAAGAGGGCAATCTTGCAAGCAGATACTTCCAGTTGTTCTATGCTGTAATGTTCTCTTTATACATCATCACCTTAGTAGTAGTGATGTTCTTTGTAAAGACTGC
>JAFUOZ010000076.1 GCA_017481565.1 Oscillospiraceae bacterium
ATAATTCCTCTTCAGCAGTTGTGGAGGCGTTAAGAAAAGGTCTCAAAGAATGTGGACTGCCCGAGGATTATATACAGTTGGTGGAGGACATCACCAGAGTCAGCGCAAATGAGCTGATGACCGCCGCAGGACTTGTGGATTTGCTTATCCCCAGAGGCGGCGCAGGACTTATTCAGGCTGTAAAGAAAAACGCTTTAGTACCTGTTATCGAAACAGGTGTAGGCAACTGTCATGTATATGCAGACAGCACAGCCGATCCCGAAATGGCTGTAAATATCATCGACAACGGAAAAACCCAGCGTCCTTCTGTGTGCAATGCCATTGAATCTCTTCTTGTACATAAGGATATTGCAGAAAAGCTTCTTCCTATGGTAAAGGCACGCTTTGAAAGCCATAATGTAGAGATCAGAGGCTGTGCGGAAACCCAGCGTATCCTCGGCGACTGCGTGATCCCTGTTACAGAGGAGGATTTTGCAACAGAATATCTTGATTATAAAATATCCGTAAAAGTCGTCAATGATATTGATGAAGCTATTGCTCATATTTCCGAATATACAACAGGTCATTCCGAATGTATCGTAACAAATTCTCTTGCAAATGCAGATAAATTCCGTAAGGAGATAGATGCAGCCTGTGTATATGTAAATGCTTCTACCAGATTTACCGACGGCGGCGAATTCGGCTTTGGTGCAGAAATAGGAATCTCAACCCAGAAAATGCACGCAAGAGGTCCTATGGGACTTAAGGAGCTTACCTCCTGCAAATATCTGATAGACGGAAGCGGTCAGATAAGATAAAATCAACTTATCGGAGATTAAAATGAATAAAGATAATAATAACAAGCCTGACGTAAATAATAAAAAGCCTTCCGAGATCAAGGAAATGCTTGATGCCGTTCCCGATGAAAAATATTCGGGAGCGGAAGAGCCTGTTGCCGCTCCTGTCCGCAGAAGCAAGGCAGGCTTCCGCCGAAGGCTGTATTTTACTGTAGGCGTGCTGTTCACTGTTATGTCTGCCGTAGGGATCGTATCCACCGTTAAATTTGCGGCAGAAAAAATAAGTGATGTGGTAAATAATACAACTCAGAAAAACGAGCTTGCAAAGATCATATATCCTGTAGTGATCTGTGACCCTGCTCCCTTTGATGATACATCAAAGCTCAGAAATGATACTCTTATCACTGCTGCTTGCTGGGATATCATACTTAACAGCGACAAATCCGCATATCCACATGAATTTGACTATATAACCGTTCCCGAAGCAGATATTGAACAACACGCTGCTGAGCTTTTCGGAAGCGGACTTTCCATTACTCACGGAGCGGTCATTACAACAGATATTCAGTTTTATTATGATCCATCAATAAACTCCTACAGAATACCCTATAACCCCAAATATTTTTCCTATTCACCGAGAGTTGATGATATATCCAAAAACGGCAATATCTATACTCTGCAGGTAGGCTATTTATCCCCTACTCCCTCATGGATCGCAGAATTTTCCGATGAAGAACCTGTTCCCGAAAAATATGTGGAATATACTGTGATCAGGGAGACTGACGGATATACCATAACATCTGTGAAACAGTCCGAATGGGAAACCGATTCGGGCAGCGGATTATAATAGGGAGGAACACAGCCATGTATGAAAAGCTTAACAGAATCGCTCCGCTTATCGAAAAGGATATAGCCGAAAACCGAATCTCGGGAGCCTCGGTTGCGGTTATTCATAAGGGTGCAGAAATATACCGC
>JAFUOZ010000077.1 GCA_017481565.1 Oscillospiraceae bacterium
ATATACACTTAATGTTTCAGTAGGAACAAGCAGCACATTGATGTCCTTTAAATATAAGGATACATCGGCAACAATAAGCGGAACGAATGTTATGATTATACTCCCCGAAGGTGTTGACCCTGCTGCTGTATCTGCAGAGGATTGTGTTGTTGAGGTTGCGGCAGGTTCTTCCTATACCTTTACGGGAACACTTGATGCACCTTCCGATATTGTTGTAACATCTTCCGATAATATTTCTGAACAGACATATACTCTTACAGTTATTGAAGGAAGCAGTACCAAGCTTGTGTCCTTTGTGATCGCAGAGCAATTCAAGGCTAATGTTACAATATCTCATGGTACAGGAAATGAAAACGGAAGTATTAAGATTATTTTCCCCGAAGGCACAGACACATCGAAGATAACAAGCAATGAATGTATTGTTACAGCAGATACCAATTCTGTTTTTGAATTTGACTATGATTTTACAAAAGCGTTGAATTCAATAGTTGTCACAGCGAATACAGGCGATGTTAAGGTTTATGATATGACAGTAGTTACCGACAGTGCAGTAACGATAAAGAACTTTGATATCAGCATAGAGGGAGCCTCAGCAGCTGTTTCCGAGGACAGTGTAGAAATAACACTTCCCGAGGGAACAGATCCTGCAAAGGTAACATCTGAAAACTGTACAATAACCCTTTCCGATGGCAATACATACACCTTTGAGGGCACACTTGCAGAGCTTACAGTTATAAGAATAGCATCTGCACAGGGTCTTGGCTATAAGGAGTATGCAGTAACAGTAACAACAGAAAGCGGACTGCTGATCAAGAGCTTTGTTATCCCCGAGGAATTCGGAGCAAATGTTACAATAACTCACGGCGAAGGAACAGCAGACGGAACTATCAAGGTGATTTTCCCCGAGGGAACAGTATTATCTGATGTGACCTGCACACTTACAGTTGATGAAGGCTCAGTTCATGATTTTGATAATGTGTTTACAGAAGGAACAAATACAATAACAGTTACATCAAATATGGGAAAGACAAAGATATATAATATGACAGTTATTGTAAGATCAACGGCAGTTATCGAAAGCCTTGCAATAAGCGGCGTTACGGCAGATGTTGCAATAGACAGTACAGCAAATACAGTTACGGTAAACACAAATTCAAAGCTTGATGTGTCGGCTGCAGTATTTGATATAAAGGTTACAGACGGTGCAGATTATACCTTTGATAAGGAAAATATGAAGATACTTGTAACCTCAAAGGATACTGTAACCACCAAGCTTTATACTGTCAGCTTCAATTCCTGCGGCTGTGTTCTTAAGGTGGAATTCAGCGATCAGACTATCAACTCTTCCGAGGGCGGAGCGATAACAATTACTCCCGCAGAAGAGACGACAGACTGCAGCGGTTGTCACATTCATGATGAAGCAGACGGATATACAGGAACAGCCAAGCGTAAGTATGTTATTACAGAGATCGTCAGAACAGGCAGCAAGTACAGATATAAGATCTGTGCGAGAGTACAGTATGAAAACGGTGAATATGCATATGACTATGCATACTATACCATTGAAGCATAACAGGGGGACAGATCATTATGAATTTTAAAAAAGGCTTTATAAAAAAACTGATGATATGCATCTCCCTTGCGGCAACGGTAATGCTCAGCGGCTGCAAAAAGGAAGAAAGCTACAGGATCATTTCAGCTCATGAGGTTGAGGGTACATCAAATGTTACAAGAGAAAAGGTCGGAACTATGGATGTCTATCAGGGTATGGACTTTCAGAGCGGTGACAATGTAGAGGTGCTGGCAGACAGTATGCTCCGTCTTTCTCTTGATGATGATAAGTTTATGACGCTTGAAGCAAACACAAAAATGAATCTAATAGCTGAGGGAGACGAAAACAGCGAGAGAACTGTAATTGATCTGGAAGAGGGTGCGGTCACTTCTACCCTTAACAAAAAGCTCAACAGTGAATCTACTTATGAAGTAAATACTCCCAAGGCTACTATGTCCGTCAGGGGAACTACCTTCCGTGTTGCAGTTGATGAGATCAACAGCGGAACACAGATGAAAACTGTTATACAGCTTTTTGAAGGTGAGCTTGCAATACAGCTTCTCAATGAGAATAATGATCCATACAGCGATCCCGCAACACTTACATCCGGCAATGAAACGATAATCATCACAGATATTTCCGTAGATTCGGGAATGGGAAATGTTTCGTTCTTTGAGGCAAGATCACAGCCGATAGATTACAGTAAAATCCCCGATATTGTAAAAGCTCATATAATAGAGTATTATGATAACGGAAATTCAGCTCTTGCAGACGCTGTAGCTGCACTTACGGGAAATACAGTTTCTGAAACCATTGCTTCTCAGCTTGAGGAAAATACGGAAACAACTACCGAAGATTCATCAGAGACAAAAGCCGATGATATCTCTGAAATCACTTCATCAGAGAAAACAGAGGCATACTCTGTTGAAAATGACACATGGGACAGAAATACAGATGATACTTCATCGTCGGCTGCAGCTAAGAATGAGAATGATTCATCAACAGATTCCGAAACTGATAAGAAATCAGAAATTACTGATATATCCGATGAAAAATCCGAGGATAAGACAGCGGTGACAACTGTAGGAGATATTGATAATAATGATGTGACCGTTACAGTTCAGTCCGACGAGAAAAATGAGGTCACATCTGTATCAGACAGCAGTATAGATGAGCCTGTGACAACAACTATGAGATCTACAGAAAAATCTACAACAGCTTCATCGTATACATACAGCTATGTGACAAGACCTGTAACAGGTTATACGGGAACAACACCGTTGTATACAACAGTACCCTCAGGTACTGCCGCAACAACCACAACAGAGGCAACAACCACAACGGCAGGAGATGAAGTTATAACAAAGCCGCATGTTACATTTAACTATAACGGCGGTGAACTGGAATATAATCCCGATTATGACCCTGATAATGACAATTCCTGATTGATAAAAGATAAGGACATTCCGTTTTAACGAGGAATGTCCTTATTTTATATGAGAAATTTGATATTTATCGTATCTGCAACTGAAAATATCATAATGTAAAGATAGTGGGTTCATATAAAAATATGATCTGCTTTGAAAAAAAGGGGCGTTATGGCTGGTTCAATCTTGATAAATCAATGGGTATTCTTGTGAAAAAGGAAGAGGAGTATATCATGCATAATGAAATAGACTGTAAAGCATGTACCGTATATGCAAATAAGGGTACATATTTCGGCGGTATGACCTATGCATTCAGTTCAATAGCATCGGTAAAGGAAACAGGTATAGAAGTTCATACGGGAGAATTTACGGCTGAACTCTCATGGGAAGAGCTTTCTGTCATTCTTTACAGGGATAAATTCTGAAGACAGTGATAATCGTTGGCTGTTTTGGTTCTCATTTTAAGAAACTGCCGGCTTCGCTTTTTGTTCAGCATTTGTTTGATTGTAAAATAAATGTAAACAAGGTGTTTATAAAAGAATGAAATAATGTGGCAGATGAACAGTACAAGTACACTGAAAACACGCAGAATCACGGCTTTGAGGGTTATCTGCCTGCTTGTCAAAAAAATGTAAAACCAAACCGGTTCACAGGAGCTTTATGTTTTGGGAATTCGTTTGTATTGTATTTTATGGTTGATTTTGTTATAATAAGCCCATAAAGAAAAGGAAGGAAGGTAAATGGGCTTAATGGAAGAATATAATATTGTAGAGAGCTTTCTTGATGAGCTTGATGAATTATTGTTTGAAGACGATAATGAATCAACTGTATATCTTACAGAGTATCTTGAGGAGCATGATCTGGAGCTTAAAGCAGTAAGAACTGAATACGATGAATTTTTAAGCTGGTATAATAAAATGCGTAATCGTATCGGTGCAGCAGGAAAATATAATAAAGCAGTGGTATGCAAATGCTTTATAAAATATGCCAATTCCCATCCCATTGATGAGAATATCATTAAGCTTTGGAGCGTATTTTTCTGTGATAACGCAGATTTTCTGTTTATTGACTTTTCAAACAGTTTTTATGAGAAATATGACAGTGATGATATTATGGAATCGAATATATTAAGCTTTCTGTCGCTTAAGGAAGAACTGTCACAGATCAGTGAAAGGATCAGATCTGATATAGAAAATAATGAGAAATTTATTGAGCTTATATCAAAAATAACATTTACAGAGGAAAAGTGCATAGATTTTGACTTTGAAGATTTTATCGGAAAATTTGATAAAAGCTTCGGAGATTCCGAAGATTATAAGGATAATCTGATTTTTATAGCAGATAAGATAAGTCATTCACCGCAGCTTTCACAGATCATTCCTCTGGTGCTTAATCTTATATTCATCAGACGCAACGAAAAAATGCACAGCAGCGGTTTTGAACCCAACTATACAAAAATACTTGAATATTACAAATATAAGATCGAAAAGAACAACAGAAAAAATATAGACAGCTTTGAAGAGCAGATAAAAAGCTATATCAATCTGAGAAATCATTTTGACTGCTGTGACCCCGGGCTTTGCGATGCCGGATTTAACGCTGTTTCAAATATTACAGACTGTGAGCTTATTGACTGGGAACAATATCCCGAGCTGAAACGTCCTCTGATCAAGGAACTGAGGGATAACTTCTTTTCTTGCTTTGCAGACGGATATTATGAAAATCCTTATTTTTTAAGCAAGAATATAAATGTACATAAGCTTATGCGGTTTAATTCCTTTGATATGTCGGCTGAGCCTGAGCTGAGAATAAGCGAAAATATGTTCAATTATCTGAGAAGCAACAGCGAAATATCTGATGCTTATATGAAGCTGCTTGAAAAGGGCGAGCAGGATAACTGTATGTCCATTATTATGAAGGCAGCTGTAAATTCGGGAGTTTCAGAACTTATCACATCAAGAAAAGCGGATTATGCATATACCGAAATAATTGAATGTATTCATATGGATATCAGTATCAGGATATGTGAAGAGCTGATAGACATTGGTGAAAAAATTATGGATAATTACAGAGCTTCGATCAGATAATAATTAAGGAGCCGCTTTCTGCGGCAATCACCGCCGCTTCCTTAACATCAATTTTATAGCCGTCAGCAAAAAATTGCCGGCGGCTTATTTTCATAATATGCTGATTACTTCAAGGAAAATCTTTCAGCATTTACCCTTGTTTCTATTATAGTCTCACCCTTGCGGATAATATACTTTATTGCAGGCATCATGGTCTTTCTGTAAAGCACATTTACATTGGGAGGATTATAAAGCATTACTGCTTCACCCTCTCCGCTGACGCTGCACAGTGAAAATACATTTTCCGCTGTTGCGGTATTTCCGATTACAGATGAGCGAGCATTGTCTTCATCGCGGCATGCAACGGCAAAGCCTGTATCATAAGCTGTACATTCCATATCGGATATTATCCTGTGATAACGTGTGTGTCCCTTTTCATCGGGGATAATGGTAGTTTCAACGGTTATGTCAGGGTATGGACTCCATTTTGACCATGTTTTATCAGCAAGGATTTTAGTTTCAAGACTTATTCTTCTTACGTGACAGTCGCCGTTTATTTCAAAGGCAAGCATACTGTCGGGAGCATTTTCATATACGCTGTAGCTTGATTTTGCGATATTGAAGCCGAAGCAGGTATCATAAACAAGCTTGCCGTATTTTGCTATGGACTGTCCGTGTCCGGCGGGACTGAATATTCCCACGGGAAATGCCGCCGCATGATTTTTATAATGATACATAAGCTTATCCGCAAAGGGCTGTGAGCTGAGCGGTTCAAGAGGTGGGAGCGGTTCTGATTCGGTCGTCCAGAATGGATGATCATCGGGGAGCATCAGAACTGCAAAGGTCTTGAATGCCCAGTAGGGCGAGCCCGGGGCATTGTATGACTCAGCCATGATAAGATTAGGATATCCGTAGCCTATGGTCAGGATACCGTCTCTGTCGAATATATCCTTTTTAAGCCAGTTTTCAATATGCCGTGTGATAATACCCTTTAACTGTCCCAAAGAAAAGGGCCCTGTTTCTGAAATTACGCAGGCACTGAAAAATGATACCTGTGCAAATCTGTAGGTAAGGGAACGTCCGAAGGGGAGTGCTTCTCCCGTATCATCAAACCAGTATATGAACTGCTTTGCAAATACCGATGCTCTTTCTCTGAAAATCTGTGAGCGTGAAGGGTCATCATTTTCCATGACCTTTGCATAAATAAGGCAGTAAAAATGTATTGCAAAGGAAATATAATAATCCTTCTGATATGAATCTCCGTCACGGTACCAGCCGTCGCCGCAGTAAAAGCTTTCGGTAAGCCGTAGATATTCCTCCAGCTTTTCCGCACTGTATTTTCTGCCGACGCTTTTCAGTGCAATATTTACAAGAACGGCAAACAATACCCAGTTACATTCGGGGAGCGGATATTCATTTATTTTATAAAGATAAGCCGCAAGATTATTTTTTGTATTATCGTCAAGTATATCCCATATTTTTTCACGGGCAAAAAGTATTCCGTAGGCTATTGCTGCCATTTCAACGAATCTCTGATCGCAGCCTGATATATCGCCCCAGTATTCCTCACTGTCGGGATCGGTGCCCTCGGTAAGTGCGGAGCGGAAAATATCCTGCCATTTTTCATCGGTATGACCGCCTGCAAAAAGCGGTACAAAGCCCCACAAAAGCCGTGAGATACCCTCCATTGATACGGTCGCCTTATTATAGTATACTCCCGTATCACCAAGATGAAGCCGTGCTTTTTTTTCGCTGAAATAAGGTATCAGCGGCTCGGACATCTTCATCATACAGTCTATAAGCTGCTGTTTTGAATGAAGCATAAAAATTCTCCTTTACCAGTATTGCTTCCAGTCCTTTGAAAGCCTTGTAAGAGCCTCCATATAGAAATAATCGCCCCATATATTACATTCGTCAACACCGTAATGATTGCAGGTATTATAGGGGGAGCGGTTGGAATATGTACTGTGAAGCACAAGACCGTTTGAGCTTTCAAAATCGGTCACTGCATAGCTTTTATATATGGAATCAATTATCCTTTTTGCAGTATCAATATAATACTTTGCATCATTTTCATCAAGGAAACGGCTCATTTCCAGCATTCCGCAGGCAGCGATGGACGCACTTGAAGAATCTCTCGGCTGATCGTCACCGTCGGTAAATTCCAGATCCCAGTAGGGAATAAGATCTTTCGGAAGATGTGTGAGAAAATACTCCGTAACATTTTTGAAAAGAGGGATATATTCACTTCTTTTTGTGTAACGATAAGCGGTTGCAAGACCGTATACTCCCCATGCCTGACCTCTTGCCCATGCGGAGCCGTCACGATATCCCTGACAGGTTGCACCATGATCGGGTGCACCTGTTTCAGGGTCAAAATAAAAGGTATGCCATGTGGAATTATCCTCACGGATAACATTACTTACAGCGGTGGTTATGTGATCGTCTGCAATTTTTCTGTATTTATCGCAGCCTGTTTCATCTGCTGCCCAGTAAAGCAGCGGAAGATTATTGAGACAGTCGATTATCAGTCTGTAATTTTCGGGTTCGTTCATGCCGCCCCATGCCTGAAGAAATTTTCCTACAGGCTGATATCTTGAAATAAGCTGATCTGCCGCTTTGACAGCAGCTTCCTTTGCCTCCTCGCTGCCTGTAAGCTTATAAGCCGCAACACATGAGGGGGAATATAAAAAGCCCATATCGTGATGATCGACTTCGATTTTGTTATTAATTCTGTCAAGGAATGAGCGTACCTGAATAAGTCCTGCATTTTTTAGCTTTTCCGCTGTGCCGTGTTCAAATTCGTCTTCATGCTCCGAAACATATTCGTATGCAAGCCATATCTGACCTGTCCAGAAGCCTGTTGTCCAGTCTACATTATCGGTGGAAGGATAAAAATTACCGATGCTGTACGCCTTAGGAAATTTATCGGTAAATACGGACAGATTCTTTATTATCTGATCTGCCGAATTTTTCAGTGCCGAATTGATTTTTTCGGTTGTTATAGTATCCATTTTCAAGACCTCGTTTTATTGGTATGTATGCACATTATATCATATTATAGGATATATTGCAATAATATTTTATGATTTGAAAATATTATTCTGATCCATATCCGCAAGAAAAACGGCGGCATAGGACATTGTAAGATGAAACAGTGAGGTATTCCATTTTGTGTCCTTGCCCCAGCCCTCAAAGGTAGTTGTTGCGTCCTCATCAAGCATACGGCACCATGCACCCTTATCAAGCAGCATAGCTTCAAGCAGATCATAACGATGATCCATAGCAAGACCCATAAGCACAGGAAAGGTACAGAATAACGAAAGTGAGCTTATTCCCTTTTTACAGAGCATTGAAAGAAATTTTTCCTTGAATATATCATCAGGGCACAGATCAAAGCCATATACAAAGCTGTTTCCCACAAGGCTGATATGTTCAGAGCCTTTGCTGTCACGGAATAAATCTTGTTCCTTTATATAAAAGGTGTGGTAAAATGTATCAAAGAGCGGTTTTTCATCACGGTATTTTGGGATGTTGAGAATATCCGCAATTTCGTTTGCGGTGAGTATCGCCCTGATGTAATATGCATTTATTGAAATATGGGCAGTATGACACAGCTTTCCCTCGGAAAGATCTGCATCATAGCCGTGACGGTAATTGTAAGGCCATTCCACAACGCACCATTTATCCAGATCATACAGCAGATATTCATGCTCATATTCACGGCGGTATGCGTCCAAAAGCTTTTTTACCTTGGGATAATTCTCCGAAAGATATTTTTTATCGCCTGTGTAACAATAATGCCACAGCACCGTATATACCAGTATCAGCGGAAATTCCGCTATTTCCTGCATGAATGAGCAGTTGAGACAGGTGACAAGGGTATCTGTTATGATATCTGATGAAAAAGCGTCGTCAATAAGCTTTCTTACCATGGAATCATCGTTTGTAAGTATCATATTTGTCAGTACAGTATAGCAGCCGTCACCAAGATAAAAGCCTTTTTCACGCTCCATGCAGTCCTGAATGACCTCCTGAACGCCGTATTTCTGAGTATGAACACAAAGCTCCCATATTTTTTTCAGTCGGTCATTTTTTGCATAGGCAGGCTTTAAATTATTTCTGAGTGAAAACGGATAATGCCGTGCAGTAAGTGAAATGTCAGTTATTTCCGTATTTTCAGGGATAATCAGTTCCGCATATCTAAATGCTTTGTAATCAAACTGATCGAGACGGCTTTCGCCCTCTGTCAGTATCCATTTTTCTTCATAGCGGCAGTTTGCACGCAGCTCATATCGTGGATATCCGTTTTCATCGGTCTCCTGTGCGCATCTTATAATTATTTCTCCGCCGCATTTTCCCTTTGCGGTCACATTGAGATATCCTACGTAATTTGCTCCGAAATCATATATATACCGATCATCTGCCGTGTATGAATTTACGGGGAGGATATTTTCCGTAACAAGCATAAAGCTTTCCTGCATTTTCAGGGTATGATCCGCATTTTTGTTTATATGTGCATTTTTCCATAAGGAATCGTCATATTCGGGAAGATAAAAATCTGCCTGTGCTGAACGGGAATCATATTCTTCAAGAAGCTGTGTATCATAACCGCATATACCCGTTTCTGTATATGCGCTGTGAGGTGAGGTCAGAAAGCTTTCATCGGTGCTGAGTATTGTATTTCCGTCCGCTTCAAGATCAAGAATAAGTCCGTGACGGTTATCTCCGCTTTGCCATACACGGTTGATAAGTCCCTGATACAGAGTATGAACGACAACGGTATTTTCACCCTTTTTCAGATGCTCCGTTACATCAAGCACATTATAATTGTATCTGAAATGATATGATGGCGCAGGACCCTCTGCAATATATTTTCCGTTGATATAAAGCTTGTAATGATCATCTGCCGAAATATACAGCACAGCTTTTTGTGGGGTATTTTCACAGCCGAATTTTCTGCGGAACAGGATATGGCGGTCACGATGCTCATTGCAGGGGAGTGACAGCTGTTCAAGCTGTCTGTGAAAAACGTTCCGTGGCTTAAGCTCACAGAATTCATCATCGGTTATCCATTTTCCTTTGAAAATATGCTCCATGCTATGACCTCCGATTTATAAGCTGATTTTCAGGGGCAGTCTGAAATCAATTTTTATCAAGATATTTACAGTATTCATTATAACGGTGCAGATATTTTTCGGGCAGCTCATCGGGGGATATCCTGTCTGCAAATATGGTATGTATATGCTCATGGGAAAAATGTGCTTCCGCATAATTTCCGTATTCCATATATTTGCTGTTAAGCGGTATGATATAATATTCCGAATCAGTGTCCGAATCATCAAATAAATGTACAATTCCGAAATGCTCATAGCCGTTATTATCGTAATATTTAACTGCGTCCTTATGCGATAAATGACGGGGATATGCTGTTTTGCCCGAGTATATGCATATATTGTCACATCCAATACACGTTCCGTTATTGCTGCAGCCGGGTGGGGAAAGCTCCGGGATTTCAACGGAATAAAGCACACAGCCTTTTAAAAATACAGCTTGTCCCGGATAATCATCTGTAAAGTCATCGTCGGAAAAAACATGGTGTTTGGTCACTGTATATCTTGAAAGCTCGGTTTCGGTGCAGAAAGCCTCATATTCCTTATAATATTTCGGGATAAGCTTAAGTGCGGAATCAAGATCACGGCAGAAAAAACGTTCCGTACAGGCATTGGGAGCGGTTTTTATATTAAGCTCATATATGATATCGTCTCCGCCGTTTTTTATTATCTCAAGCTTTTTATGTTCATATTCAGCAAGCTTTCCCGCATATCTGCCGTATTCCGTCGGAAGATTTTTTTCAAGCATTTTCAGATATTTTATGCGTGAATCAAAGTCGGGAGCCGCTATGTAAGCGATCTCTGTAAGTGAAAGCTCTGACAGGATAAAGCCTTGTTCATGTATGGCTTTTTTCAGGCTTTCCGATGGGATAAGCTCGGTTATTGCTTTTTGCATGGGTTTGTCTCCTTCTTAATGATTTTTAACAACTCCTACACCAAAACGATATCCTTCAACAAAGTAGAAATGATCTTCAATTAATATTTCGGGAATCAGATCGGAAATAATATTGTATTCATATATCTTACTGATATCGGTTCTCTCGGATAATTCAATACATTTTCCGATTTTTTTATATTTTTTAGCCTGAGCTTCATATTCTATATGTAGATTTATCCTTTGGTCCAATAAATACGGAGTAGCTTTCAGTTTATCTGCGGTCAATTCCTCAAGGAAAGTAACATCGGGGTCAAATTTTGCAAAGTCACTTTTTACATCAAGCGCTGTATCATTCTGCCGGAATCCTGTTCCCCATGCTCCCATTATTTTCATCCCTCTATAAAATCCGAAGCTTGTATATCTGCTGCAGCCATTGGGGCTGAAATGGAATTTGCTCCTTTAATGCCGAAAGGGTACGTTTGCCGATACGCCTGTCCGTTACAGCAAACATTCTGACTATCGGGTCATCGGAACAGATGCTTTTCTGTATATCCTGACTGCGATATTCTGCAAGAGCTGAGCAGAATTCTTCATCTGTATATTCCGTGCGCTCAGACATGGGATATTTTTCGAGAAGTGTTGAGAATTCTGCCCAGTATTCATGTATACCGTGAGGAGCTTTGTTTTCTGTATATCCGTTATCAATAAAATAAGTGTTTACGGTTTCCCATGAAAAGCGCTTTATCTGTTTTCCGTCAATGTACAGCTCAAAAATGTGTGAGCCGTCCATGTTTTTATATGCGGTACAATTATATCTGATCCGTCCCTTAAGAGAATCGGCAGGCATTTCCTGTTCAAGATATTTTCTCATACCGCTCCATGAGCCAAGTATTTTACTCATACATATTACCGTCCTTTATCATGGTATAAAAAAACCGCAGCCTTTTTCAAAGCTGCGGTTTTTCTGGCGGAGAAGGAGGGATTCGAACCCTCGATGCGCTATTAACGCATACACGAGTTCCAGTCGTGCGCCATAAACCGGGCTAGGCGACTTCTCCGTGTTGATATTCAGTGTTTTGTGTCTCTCACCTGATGACTTAATCATTATAACAGATATATCGCCAAAAGTCAACATGTAATATTAGCCAAATATACGGACGAGGTTTATGTAGTTTTGTAACGTGTTGCACATAACAGCTTTTCGGATACCGAAAAAACGTGTTTTTGTGATTTGTATCTGTAAAAAAATCTGAAATTTATATATATACCGAATAATTTTAGTTGACTTGATTTAAAATAAATGTTATAATAATGATATATGCAATGTTTTATATTATTGTTGCAGCGGAAAAGGCGGTTATTATGGCACTTATTGTAATAGACGGACTGGACGGCAGCGGAAAGTCCACTCAGCTGGAGCGTGTACGCAGTATTATCGGTGATGCTGAATTCATAAGCTTTCCCGATTATGAAAGAGCGTCCTCCGCACTTGTGAAAATGTATCTGAACGGAGATTTTTCAGATACTCCCGACGGAGTAAATGCCTATGCGGCTTCAAGCTTCTATGCGGTAGACCGTTATGCAAGCTACAAGCAGGTATGGGAAAAGGCATATCTTTCGGATAAGCTTATCATAGCTGCAAGATATGTAAGCTCAAATGCGCTTCATCAGATGGGCAAGCTTCCCGAAAAAGAATGGGACAGCTATCTTGAATGGCTGGAGGATTATGAATATGACAAGCTGGGGCTTCCCCGTCCCGATGCTGTTATCTTTCTTGATATGCCCGTTGAAGTGTCACAGAAGCTGCTGTCCTCCCGATACGGCGGAGATGAACAGAAAAAGGATATCCACGAAAGCAATGTGGATTATCTGAAAAAATGCCGCAGCACCGCTTTGTATGCGGCGGAAAAATGCGGCTGGCAGGTGATATCCTGTGCAGATGACAGCTGTGACGCACCGCTTGCACCGAGCGAGATAACCGATAAAATAATGAATGTAATAAGAAGGGTATGTGCCGATGCTTGAATTCCGTAAAATAGAAAGAGAGGACATGAGCCGTATCAGGCAGATACTGGCTCTGTCGGATTACAGAGGCTGTGAATATTCCTTTGCAAATAATCTGGCTTGGCACAGGCTTTACAAGACCTATATCTGTATATATAAGGATTTCTATATTTCAATGTCCGAGGCAGACGGGATATATTTTACATTTCCTGCAGGAAAGGGCGATTACAGAGAGCTTTTCGGTGAGCTGAAAAAATATTCCGAAAGCAGAGGATATCCGCTGGTCATAGGTTCGGTGGACGAGGAGCGGTACAGGCTTCTGTCCGAGCTTTTTCCCGACAGCTTTACCCTTGAAAAAACTCCCGACAGCTATGACTATATCTATAATTCGGCTGATCTGACAGAGCTGCCCGGCAAGAAATATCACAAGAAAAGAAATCATCTTAAAAAGATAGAAAAATATAATTATACCTATTCGGAGCTTACCGAAGCGGATTTTGACGACTGCATTGAATTTGCCGCTGTCCATTATAACGGAAAGGACGGTCATGAGGACGAATCAAGCATAGGTGAACAGCTTGCGATCCATACCTTTTTTGATAATTTTGATTATCTGGGACTTTCGGGCGGAGTTCTGAGAGTTGACGGAAGGGTAGCGGCATTTACTGTGGGTGAGCGTCTTAATTCGGATACTCTTGATGTTCATATTGAAAAGGCTGATACATCGGTTGAGGGTGCATATCCTGCCATAAACAATTTTTATGCAAGGCAGGCGGCAGAAAAGCTTATGTACATCAATCGTGAGGAGGATATGGGAATAGAGGGGCTGAGAAGGTCAAAGCTTTCTTATTATCCCGCCTTTATGCAGATAAAGGATACTGTTATTTTTAAATAGAAAGGAAATTTATCATGATATACGTTTTTATAGCAGACGGCTTTGAAGAGACCGAGGCTATTGCGCCTATAGATATTCTCCGCAGATGCAAAAAGGAAGTGGTTACTGTTGGTATAGGCGGCAAGGAAAGGGTATCCTCCCATAAAATAAAGATAACCTGCGATATCTCCGAGGAGGAGGTAAAGCTTGATGATAATCTTGAAATGGTCATTCTCCCCGGAGGAATGCCGGGTACATTAAATCTTGAAAAGTCCGATACAGTTCAGAAGGCACTTGATTTCTGCAATGAAAAAGGACTTTTTATCGGAGCTATCTGCGCTGCGCCGAGTGTTCTCGGTCACAAGGGACTTTTACAGGGCAGAAAGGCAGTATGCTACAGCGGCTTTGAAAAGGAGCTTATCGGTGCGGAGGTACTTTATGAACCTGCAGTGACTGACGGAAATATCATTACAAGCAGAGGTGCGGGAACAGCTGTACAGTTCGGACTTAAGCTTGCGGAAGCACTTATTTCTCCCGAAAAGGCAGCTGAGATCGCAGACAGCATCATGTGCTGATCCTGCTACGGAGGTTTGGTTATGGGCAGCGATTTTGATATAAGAGAATATAAAAAAGAGCTGCGGCTTCGCTTTAAGGCAGTGCGTACAGGAATGACAGCGGAAGAAAAGCAGCTTTCCGATGAAAAGATATTTCAGAGGATTATAGCTTCATCGGCATACAACAGCACCGATATGATACTTACATACGTATCAACGGCAATAGAGGTAGATACGATAAAGCTTATCAACCAAGCGCTTGCTGACGGAAAAAGGGTGGCTGTTCCCAGGTGTATAAGCGGCACTCGTCTTATGGATTTTTATTTCATCACATCAATGGACGATCTTGAAACGGGTACATTTTCAGTGCTGGAGCCTGTTGAGGAAAAATGCGAAAAGGCATACGATGTTGACAGCGCCCTGTGTATTATCCCGGGATTATCCTTTGATATGAATGGTTTCCGCTTAGGCTACGGCGGCGGATATTATGACAGATTTCTTTCCGCACACCCTTATATGCACCGAATGGGAATATGCTACTGTTCATGCACGGTGCAGAAGCTTATCAGCGGAAGATTTGATACACCCGTAAATACTCTTGTTACGGAAAAATATCTTAAGAAAATGAAAAATGCAGTGGGACGGTAATGTCTTGGGTAAAGTCCTGAAATGCAGAAATACACAGAAAGGAGAGCTCTGATGGACAATAAAAATACAGAAAATGCCAATGATGAATATCTTGATATGATATTCAGGGAATATGAAGCAAAGAACTCCGCAGGGCAAAGCGAATACGACGAATATACCGAGGGAGCGGCAGAGGGATATTCCTCTGATGAATATGCGCCTCAGAAGGGATATGAACAGTCCGCTTCCGATATGTATAACAGCGGAGAGACCGATTTTGAATATGCTCAGCAGGAGTATGTTCGGGAAGAATATGTACAGGGCGAATATGCTCAGGAAGAGTATGCGCCGACCGAATATACACAGGGCGAATATGCTCAGGAAGAGTATGTACAGGGCGAATATGCACAGGGCGAATATGCTCAGGAAGAGTATGCGCAGGAAGAATATGCACAGACTGAATATGTGCAGGAAGAATATGCGCATCCCGAAGCTGAACAGACAACCGCGGATAATTCTCCCGAAATAGATTTCAGTCTTGACGACGATGAAGATGTAAAGACCTTTGTTCCCAAGTCACAGAACAGCGAAGAAGCACCCGATGATGAAAATGATCTGAAAAGCAATTTCGGTCAGGCAGCTGATAACGCTGACGGATATGAGGACAGGGACGACGAGGATTATGACGAAGATGATGATTATGACGAGGAAGACGAACGTCCCGTACGAAAGAAAAAGAAGGGGCATAATCCCGGAAGTATTATTTTTGCGCTGGTGCTTACAACGGTGATAATTTCCGTGTCCATATTTGCGGCTGTGTTCGTTATGAGGATAGTCCAGGAGGTAACGGGACTTGACCGTGAGGATATTCAGATAGTTGTGGATATTCCCGAAAACACAAATACGGGCGAGATCGCACAGATCCTGCTTGACGAGGGCATTATCGGAAATGCCGATATGTTCAGGTTCATGGCACGTTTCAGAGGCGAGGACGCAAGCTTTGTTGCGGGAAGTCATCTGCTTTCTCCCAATATGACATACGGCGATATCATGGAGGAGCTGCAGGTAAATATCGAGGAGGAGCGTCAGACTGTTGATATCACCTTTCCCGAGGGAATAACTCTTGTTGAAGCAGCTGAGCTTCTTGAAGAAAATAACGTATGCGACGCCGAAAGATTTATCTACATATTCAATTCCTCACAGTTCGGCTTTGATTTTGAGGAGCAGGTTGAGGCAAGTGCGGAGAAGTTCTATAAAATGGAGGGCTTCTTCTTCCCCGATACATACAGCTTCTATATCGACGAGGAGCCTGAGGTAGTTGCAAAGAAGGTATACCGCAACTTTGAAAACCGCATCACTCCCGACTATTACGGACGTATGAAGGACCTGAGAATGACTCTGGAGGAAACTATCACTCTTGCTTCCATGATACAGGCAGAGGCAAGGGGAGTCCGTGATATGAAGAATGTATCATCGGTATTCCATAACCGACTTAAGAGCAGGGATTATCCCAGACTTGAATCTGACCCTACAACAAATTATGTTGACGAGGTCATCAGGGTATATATTGAGATCGCAGATCAGGAAATGTTCAAGGCTTATGATACCTACAAGGGCGAGGGACTTCCTCCCGGACCTATATGCAATCCGGGAATTGACGCTATTGAAGCGGCGCTTTATCCCACAGATACGGAATATTATTATTTCTGTGCCGATCTTGAAACGGGTGAGGTATTCTATGCAGCTACTCTTGAGGAGCATGATCAGAATCTTATCAGAGCTCATCTGAAGGAGGGCGTTCTTTTAGAGGATATTGAGGGTGAGACAGAGGGCGAAGCAGAAGGTGAAGCCGAGGGAGAATCGGCAGAGACGGAAGCAGCCGCCCAATAACATTTATTAAATCAGATGAGGCTGTATGACAGTACAGCCTCATTTGCAATATATGATAAGGAAGGAAATATATAATGAGTATATACGATAATATAGAGGTGCTTGCTCCCGCAGGAGATACGGAGCGCTTTGAAGCGGCGCTTGATTACGGCGCAGATGCGATATATCTGGGAAGAGAAAGCTTCGGTATGAGGGCAGGCCCGAAAAATTTCACATACGATCAGCTTAAGGCGGCTGTTGAGGCAGCTCATAAAAAAAATGTAAAGGTATATCTTACCTGCAATACTCTGCCGAGAAATAACGAGATAGACGGCTTTAAGCAGTATATGGAAGAGGCGGTGGACTGTAAGATAGACGCTGTTATTGTTGCCGATCTGGGTCTGCTTTCGCTGGTGAAGAAGTATGCTCCCGATATGGAGATACATATGTCCACACAGACAGGTATCGTAAATTATGTTACCGCAAACGAGCTTTACAATATGGGTGCAAAGAGAGTTGTTCTTGCAAGAGAGCTGTCTCTGGAGGAGATCGCGGGAATACGTGCAAAAACGCCTGCCGACCTTGATATCGAGGCATTCGTACACGGTGCTATGTGCGTATCCTTTTCGGGAAGATGTCTTTTAAGTCAGTATCTTGTGAACCGTGACCCCAACAGAGGACAGTGCGCCCAGCCGTGCAGATGGGGTTATCATCTTATGGAGGAAAAGCGTGAGGGACAGTATTTCCCCGTTTTTGAGGACGAATCGGGCACATATATACTCAATTCAAAGGATATGTGTCTGATAGAGCATCTTGATGAGGTAGTAAAGGCAGGCGTTACCAGTCTTAAGATAGAGGGAAGGGCAAAGTCGGCTTATTATGTATCGGTGGTGACAAACGCCTACAGAATGGCGGCTGATATCCTTAAAGCCGATCCGGATAATTATAAGCTGCCGCAGTGGCTTGCGGAGGAGGTACTGAAAATAAGTCACCGCAGCTACTGCACAGGCTTTTATTACGGCAGACCTGAGGAAAGTCAGTATTATGCCGACAGCGGATATATCAGGGAATATGACGCTGCCGCAGTGGTTGAGGAATGTCGTGACGGACGTATCTACTGTGTTCAGAGGAACAAGTTCAGAAACGGAGATGAAGCGGAAATACTTGCTCCGGGACAGAAATTTGATACAATAATAATCGATGATCTGCGTGATGAAAACGGCGAGCCTATTGAAAATACCTGCCATGCGGCAATGAAATTTTCTATACCGAATTACAATGGCAAAATATACACAAAAAATTCAATTATAAGAGTAAAAAAAATTTGATAACCCTATTGACATTTGTCGAAAGTTTTGTTATTATTTGCCTATGCGATTACGAAAGAGCATAGGCACAGGCTTGTGCGGTGCTGCTTTAATATGCATTGCGGAAAGGAGAACAATAATGAAAAAAATAATATCGGTAATATGTGCGGCGGCAGTAATATCTGCGGCGTGTTCTTCTGTTTCCGCAGAGAACGGCAGCGAGCTTGTTGTTCTCGGCGATTCCATAGCAACAGGCTATGGTCTTGAAGGATATATATCGGGGGATAATTCTTCCGCAGCAGACAGCTTTGCAAACCGTCTGAGCGCAGGCTATGACAGCTATGTGAATTATGCAAAAGACGGTCAGACCTCGGCGGAGCTTCTTGAGGGCATAAGCACCGATACGGAAATTCAGGAGGCTGTTTTATCTGCCGATACCGTAGTTATATCCATAGGCGGAAATGATTTTTTACAGCCTATGTTCGCTGCGGCACAGATGAGCGTTATGAGCAATAAGGAGCTTATAAATCAGCTTGCCGAGGGTAATATCACCATGGATCAGGCTATGGCTGAAACTATGACGGAATATGCCGATGAGATAAGCGAAAGTGTTATCAATGCGGCAGAATCGGTTGATATAAATGAAAGCATTGAAAATATATCGGGTATAATCGGTGAAATAACCGAAATGAATCCCGATTGTGAGATATATGTGCTTACGGTTTATGATCCCTTTGAGGGAGCTATGGGAATGGAGACGTTTTCACAGACAGCGGAGGAGCTTCTCCCTGTTCTGAATGACGGTATCACAGGGCTTGCTGAGTCTCTGAATATCCCTGTATACACCATTGATGTGTATTCGGCATTTAAGGGCAGGGCAGTGGAATATACCAATATTTCAGATATGGATATCCATCCCAACAAGGCAGGTCATGATGTAATATATACTCTTATTTCCGAAGCAGTATCATCTCATAAAAACGCAGATACAGAGGAAACGGCAGCAAAAGAAACTGTTCCCGAAGAGGAGGTTTCCGTGGAAGAGGCTGTTCCCGTTTCAGATGTTTATGAAAAAGTACCGCCTACAGGAAATACAGGAGCAGCAGCTTCTGCGTTGACTGCTCTTGCCGCACTTTCCGCAGCTGCATATACCTGCAGAAAGCGCACAAAATAAGAGGTCTGACGGCATTTTGCGTAAGCATTTTTACAATGGATACGCATTATGCCGTTTTGTTATATGCAAACGATCGGCGTAATGTTTTCACTGCGGCACAGGTCATTCCCGTTTTTGCTCATATCTCAGATGATCGGAATACGGGACTGCGGCTCTGAGCTGTGTCACAGAGGGAATGTTATGCCGTTTTTTACATAGATAAATGATAAGAATCTGTCTTCACAAGTGTATGCGCACACATTTCTTATGTAAACAGGTTCTGACTTTACTCGTAATTTTCCGTATGATATACGGAGAAAGGAAGGTAAATATGTTTCAGCTCAAATGGATATGGGAGAACATGAAGGGCTGTCGGGGCAAGTATATAGCAGCACTTTGCCTGTCGGTAGTCTGTAATGCTCTCTATATAACAACGCCATATTTTCAGTCACAGATAATAGATACATTTATCTCAAATGAAAATGCGGCAGAAAATCTTGCAAACGGAAGAAATACATTCATTATGCTTGTGGCAGGAATGGTTTTATTCACACTGCTGAGGACCTGCTGTCAGTATGCCTGCAATATGTATTACGAGACAGCCTCACAGAGTATGATCTATCGTATACGTACACATCTTTTCAGACGTATTGAAAATCAGGACATGGAATTTTACGACAAATACCGTACAGGCGATCTTATGACACGACTTACGGGAGATCTTGATATGGTAAGACACATGGTCTCATGGGTAATAAAGGGAGTTCTTGAGTCGGTGGCGCTTTTTACCGCCTCAATGGTATATTTCTTTGTTATCGACTGGCGCACAGCATTATGTATACTTGCGCTTACGCCCTCTATATTTATAGTGACAAGATTATTCTCCAAAAAGGCAGGTCCCGTATACCGTGACTTAAGAGAAAAGCAGTCGGCTATGAATACTGCCGCACAGGAGAATATTTCGGGAAACAGAGTTGTAAAGGCGTTTGCCCGTGAGGAATATGAGATAGATAAGTTCAATAAAAGGAATACAGAGTATTCGGCTGTAAATAAAAATGCTGCTATGATGTGGCTGAAATTTCAGCCTGTTATGGATACGCTTGCAAGCTCACTGAGCGTTATCCTGCTTATCTGCGGCGGTATATTCATGATAAACCGTCATCTGACTATGGGACAGTACGTTGCTATTTCGGGACTTCTCTGGGCTGTCTGCAATCCTATGAGAAATATGGGTCACTATGTAAACGACCTTAACAGATTTATGGCGTGCGCTGCTAAGATAATCGAGATATACTATGCGTCTCCGATGATCGTTGACCGTGCCGACGCTGCCGATACAAAGGGCAGGATGAAGGGCGAGGTAGAGTTTAAAAATGTTACCTTTAAAATGGAAAACAAGACCGTTTTAGAGGATATCAGCTTCCATATCAATGCAGGAGAAACTGTTGCGATAATGGGTGAAACAGGAAGCGGAAAGACCTCTCTCATCAACCTTATCCCAAGATTTTTTGACGCTGATAAGGGTGAGGTGCTTGTTGACGGGATCAATGTAAGAATGCACAAGCTTAAGGAGCTGAGAGGAAATATCGGTGTTGCAACACAGGATGTTCTTCTTTATTCAGATACCATTGACAGCAATATCGCATTCGGAAACAGCGACCTTGACGATAAGTATGTGAAAAAATGTGCGGAAATATCCGATGCGGACGGCTTTATCAAAAAGCTTCCTCAGCAGTATGATACTATCGTAGGCGAAAGGGGAGTTGGTCTTTCGGGAGGACAGAAGCAGAGAATTGCTCTTGCAAGAGCGATCGCAGTAAAGCCTGCCATTCTTATTCTCGATGATACCACCTCGGCGGTGGATATGGAAACCGAATCACGTATTCAGAACAGTCTCAATGAGCTTGATTTCCCCTGTACAAAGATAATCATTGCACAGAGAATATCCTCCACAAAGAATGCGGATAAGATAATTATCCTTACCGACGGAAAAATATCCGCAATGGGCACTCATGAAGAGCTTATAAAGCAGGAAGGCTATTATAAGCAGATATACGAGTTACAGAGCGGCATAAACTGTGCCGCTGATGATACGGACGGAAAGGAGTGATGACAGATGGCAAGAAATAAATTTGACGTTGACGAAAAGCTTGAGACCCCATTTGATTTTAATCATCTGAAACGTTCCTTTGTGTACATAAAAAAGTATAAGGGAAAAATGCTGCTTGCTTTTTTCCTGAGTATTATTGCGGCTGTTGCGGGACTTGTAAGTCCTCTGATAACAAGGCACGCGCTGGATAAGACTATCCCCGAAAAGAATGTAAGGGAGCTTATCATGCTTGCGGTGATGCTGCTTGCCTGCAGTACGGTAAGTATTGTGCTTTCAACTATCCGTTCAAGGATAATGACCGTTGTGGGACAGGATATCATCTTTGATATAAGAAAAGATCTGTTTGCACATCTGCAGAAGCTGCCCTTTACATATTATGATGACCGTCCTCACGGAAAGATACTGATACGTGTCATCAACTATGTAAACAGTGTTTCGGATATGCTTTCCAACGGTATCATAAACTTTATCCTTGAGATACTGAACATGGTGTTCATCTTTATTTTCATGCTTACCGTTGATGTACGTCTTACACTGGTGGCACTTTCGGGACTTCCTGTATTCATTCTTATCATGGGTGCTATCAAGACCCGTCAGAGAAGGGCATGGCAGGATGTATCAAACAAAAGCTCAAATATGAATGCATATCTTCAGGAAAATATCGTGGGTGCAAGAATAACACAGATATTTACCCGTGAAGAAGAAAACGCCGAAATATTTGATAATCTGAACGATCAGTACCGCACAAGCTGGATGAGAGCTGTAAAATATTCCAATCTGGTGTGGCCCTGTACCGATAATATCTCCACTCTGGTAAGAGCGGCACTGTTTGTTATCGGACTTCTGGTGCTTGATCCTGCGACAGTATCTCTGGGTACACTTGCGGCTATGACAGGATATGCCTCACAGTTCTGGCAGCCTATCATGAACCTTTCAAACATCATGAACAACTTTATCAATAATATAGCATATCTGGAGCGTATCTTTGAAACTCTCGACGAGCCTGTTACCATATCCGATAAGGAAAATGCAAAGGATATGGGCGATATAAAGGGCGATGTTGCCTTTGACAATGTAACCTTCGGCTATGAAAAGGATATAAATGTCCTTGAAAATGTATCCTTTGATGTAAAGGCAGGAGAAAGCATTGCTCTTGTAGGTCCTACGGGAGCGGGAAAATCAACTATAGTATCGCTTATCTCACGTTTTTACGATATCAATTCGGGTAAGATAACCATTGACGGAAAGGATATTTCAGAGGTGACCTTAGCTTCTCTCCGTTCACAGATGGGTATCATGCTTCAGGACAGCTTTATTTTCAGCGGAACTATCATGGATAATATCCGCTACGGCAGACTTGACGCAACAGACGAGGAGATAAAGCGTGCAGCGGAAACGGTATGCGCTGACAGCTTTATCAGCGAAATGACCGACGGCTATATGACCGAGGTAAATGAACGCGGTTCAAAGCTTTCAGGCGGTGAAAAGCAGCTTATCAGCTTTGCAAGAACGCTGCTTTCAGACCCGAAAATACTTGTGCTTGATGAGGCTACCTCATCTATCGATGCAAAGACAGAGGTGCTTCTGCAGAAGGGTCTTGCGGAGCTTTTAAAGGGAAGAACTTCATTTATCATCGCACACAGACTTTCAACTATCCGCAACTGCGACAGGATAATGTATATCGACGAAAAGGGTATCGTTGAAAGCGGAAGTCATGATGAGCTTATTGCAAAGAAGGGCGCTTATTACGAGCTTTATACTTCTCAGTCGGCGTAAAATTTCATTATAATATATACGGTTGATATATTATAAGCTCCTGCTTGTATATGTCAGCCGTATTTTATAAAAGTATAAAAAGGGTCTTTTCTGTTGCGGAAATAAAAAAGGATATATGGAGGATATTATGATATATAATGCTAAGGAAGATAAAATTAAAACAGATGAAGCAGAAATGACCTATATCACCTTCGGCAGCGGTAAAAAGCCCCTTGTAATAATACAGGGCTTTAATACCAACGGAATAAAAGGTACAGCGGTATTCCTTGCTTATGCCTACAGGATATTCGCAAAGGATTATAAGGTATATATGTTTGACCGCAGAGAAAATGTATATGAGGGTATAACAGTAAGGGACATAGCAGCTGATATTGCAGCGGCAATGGATAAGCTGGAGATCGGTAAAGCGGATATATTTGCAGTATCTCAGGGCGGAATGATAGCACAGTATCTTGCTGTTGACAGACCCGATCTTGTGCGTAAAATGGTACTTGCGGTAACTCTGTCAAGGAATAATGATACATTGAAAAAAGCGGTGAATAACTGGATAGCAATGTGCGAACAGGGAGATATAAAGGCTCTTGTACGTGATATGGGAGAAAAGCTGTATTCGGAGCAATATCTGAAAAGATATAAGCTCTTTATGCCGCTTCTGACGATAATGCAGAAACCGAAGGATATGCGGCGCTTTATTATTCTTGCGAAAGCGAATCTTACCTGCAGTGTCTATGATGAGCTTGACAGGATAAAATGTCCTGTTCTTGTACTGGGGGCGGGAAAGGATAAGATCGTTACAGGGAACGCATCAGAGGAAATCGCAGAAAGGCTTGGCTGTGATATCTATATGTATGAAGAGTTGGGACATTCGGCTTATGAAGAAGCAGGCGATTTTAATAAAAGGGTATATGATTTTCTTATAGGCTGATACAGATAAAAAGTGTATTTTTGAAAAATTTACATATCAGACAGTTTACAAACGGTAATATATGTGATATAATAAAGTATTATGATCACACATTAAAGGAAGTGTTTTTTTGTCATATAATCAGGATAATATCAGAAATTTCTGTATAATAGCTCATATAGACCACGGAAAATCTACTCTTGCGGACCGTATTTTAGAGCATACCTCCACCGTTGCCAAGCGTGATATGGAGGAGCAGCTCCTTGATAATATGGATATCGAGCGTGAAAGAGGAATAACCATCAAGGCGAGAGCTGTAAGGCTTATGTATACCGCCGATGACGGAAACGAGTATATCTTCAATCTTATCGATACTCCCGGTCACGTTGACTTCAATTATGAGGTATCACGTTCTCTTGTTGCCTGTGAGGGTGCGGTGCTTATTGTAGACGCATCTCAGGGTATAGAGGCGCAGACCCTTGCAAATACCTATCTTGCCATTGAGCATGACTTAGAGGTAATGCCTGTTATAAATAAGATAGACCTGCCCTCAGCAGAGCCTGAAAGAGTCTGCGAGGAGGTAGAGAATATCATCGGTATACCTGCTATGGACGCTCCCAGAATATCCGCAAAAATGGGTACTAATATACATGAGGTACTGGAGCATATCGCAAAGGATATCCCTGCTCCCTCAGGTGATATAAACAAGCCGCTCAAGGCACTTATTTTTGACAGCTATTACGATTCCTACAAGGGCGTTATCATCTATGTTCGCATTATGGACGGTGAGGTAAAAACAGGCTCAACTATACGCCTTATGGCTACGGGAGCGGAATTTACCGTTGTAGAAGCAGGCTATATGGGTGCTACCGAGCTTGTAAATAACGGCTCACTTAAGGCAGGCGAGGTAGGATATATCGCTGCGTCTATCAAGTCTATCGGAGATACAAAGGTAGGCGATACGGTGACCGATGCGGAAAATCCCTGTGAAGCGCCTTTAGACGGATACCGTGAGGTAAATCCCATGGTATTCTCGGGAATATATCCTGCCGACGGAGCAAAATACGGAGATCTGAGAGAAGCGCTTGAAAAGCTTCAGCTGAATGACGCCTCTCTTTCCTTTGACCCTGAAACCTCCACAGCATTGGGATTCGGTTTCCGCTGCGGTTTCCTTGGACTTCTCCATATGGAGATAATTCAGGAAAGACTTGAAAGAGAATATAACCTTGATCTTATCACAACTGCACCTTCGGTTGTATATAAGGTAAATCTTACAAGCGGAGAGACTATATTTATTGCCAATCCTACGGAATATCCCGACCCTGCGGTTATTGCATCTGCGGAAGAACCTATGGTAAA
>JAFUOZ010000078.1 GCA_017481565.1 Oscillospiraceae bacterium
ATTGTTGCCACTGCCATCACTGTGGCAACTACCTTTTTGAATACCTTGTTCATAATAAATTGTCTCCTTAAATTATAGATACTTTAATAATATTGTTTTAAAAAAAGATAACGGCATACCACTATAGTACGCCGCAAAATTAAAACCACAAATGAATGTAATAAATTTAACACGGGGTACATAGTCGAAAATGACAGGGTAGCTTTATAAGTCGTCTTAGCATACCAAGACGTATAGCAATGCCGCTAATAATAGAAACAGCGGAAATCGCAAGCTTAGCAGGCGAAGTTCCGCAGTTTAGCAAGAGGACGTCATTATGGCATGACATGGGCATGGCTGTAGTATCGTTTGTCATATATGTTGTAAACATACCGTATACCATTTTGCTCTCCTCCTGTTTATTTGCTCTCGGCATCAAGTTTTAAAAGATGCTCCTATTATAGTATATTTGTTCGAATTTGTCAATACTTTTTGACATGACATTTTCTCATACCCTTGTTTGGTTTTTGCATAGACTTTAAAAAAGTGAATATTTCATATAAACCCTTATTTTAACTATATCTATTTTAGCTAAGTTGAACAATTTTGCACATATTATAACAAGCAAAAAAGAGGAAATAAATCGGTTTCATAGCCGAAATGTTTCCTCTTTTCTGTTGGTTTAATGAATTCGTTTTATTTTTTAATTATCCTACAAGACCGGAACGCTCGATACCCTGAACGAGGTACTTCTGGCAGAAGAGGTACAGAATAATCAGGGGAGCTATGATAAGCATACCTGCGGTGTTCTGAATAACTACCGAGTACATGTGCCAGCCTGTGAAGGTGTCCTGAAGCTTGAGCAAGCTATCGGGTGCCTGACCGTAAACGTCTCTCATCAGATAGAATTCCGAGTAACGTGACCAGAACATTTCCGTGTAGAACTCATCGGTCCACTGCCATGAGAACGAGAAGATGAATACCGTTATCATCATGGGAACGGAAAGCGGAATAATTATCTGGAAGAAAGTACGGAATACTCCCGAACCGTCAACGTACGCACTCTCTTCAAGCTCATCGGGAACGCCCTTGAAGAACTGTCTCATAAGGTAGATATAAAGACCGTTTTTAAGCGCAAGTCCGAATACGGAGAGCAGTATCATCGGCCAGAAGGTGTCAGCAAGCTGCAAAGGCTCACCGAAGATCGCTTCGATAGGTCCTGTATATCCCCACGTTTTTATGGTAAACAGATCAAAGTTACTGAGCTGTCCTCTCATAGCAAATTCAAACGCTCTGTGAGGGATTACCATCGTAAGCACAACAAGTCCCATTATTATGCCGTTACCCTTGAACTTGAACTTTGCAAGACCGTATCCTATAAGGCAGGATATAAGAGTCTGTATTATAGCACAGGTCAAGGAAAGGAGCAAGGTATTCCATACAGCATCGAAATAATGATTCTCGGTTATGAGATACTTGTATATATCAAGCGAGAAATGCTTGGGAATAAGCGATACCGTCGGGTCAACAATGTCCTCCTTTGCCATGAAGGAGCCCGCAATTCTTGCAAAGAAAGGATAAAGGATTACAAAGGATACGCCGAGCATCAGGATAAATCTGAAAACGTTTATTGCAGCCATTATCCAAGTGTTAGACGTTTTGATCTTGCTGATCAGTCTTTCCTTAAAGGTAAGCTTGC
>JAFUOZ010000079.1 GCA_017481565.1 Oscillospiraceae bacterium
ATGCGTTTTCTGTATTTTTAAGATTTTTCATAATGGTGGTATTCGCCATTTATGCGATATCACATACGTTTATGTATCAGATAATGGTTACATATGAATGTAATTTCTTTGACATTATCAAGTATGCACTTGTTATGACTATTGCAAAATTGCCTGTATGTATCATACTTTCTGTCATAGCAGGTATTGTATGGGTTACTATGTGGTATTTCCTCGGAATTATAGGCGTAATATTATATCTTGTTATTGGGTTAATATTTGCGAAATACCCACTTGAGTTTTATGCAGCACGTGTTATTGAGAAGAATATTGCAAAAACACAGGCAAATGAGCCCGAAGACATCGGAGAGGAAGACGAAGAATAATGGTTTTAGGTGAGTACGATGTTGCCGTAATAGGCGGCGGTCACGCAGGAGCGGAGGCAGCGCTTGCATCTGCAAGACTTGGTATGAGGACGGTAATGTTCTCAATAAGTCTTGATGCAATCGGTAACCTTCCGTGTAATCCAAGTATCGGAGGCACGGCAAAAGGTCATCTTGTGCGTGAGATTGATGCATTGGGCGGCGAAATGGGAAAAGCGGCAGATGCGTCATTTATACAGTCTAAAATGCTGAACCGAGGCAAAGGTCCTGCGGTTCATTCTTTGCGTGCACAGATTGACAGAAAAACGTACCACCGCGAAATGAAACAGCGTCTTGAAAATCAGGAAAACCTGATGATAAAACAGGCAGAAATAACAGAGGTTTTGACAGAGAACGGCGAGGTGTCAGGCGTAGTTACCGATACGGGCGCCACATACCTTGCAAAAGCTGTTATAATTGCATCAGGAACATACCTCAAGGGCAAGATCCTTATGGGTAATTACTCAAAGGAAAGCGGTCCTGACGGAATGTTCCCTGCAAACAAGCTTTCAGAGAGCCTTAAAGGTCTTGGTATAACATTAAGACGGTTTAAAACGGGAACTCCTGCAAGACTTCATGCGGATTCTCTTGATTACAGCAAAATGGAAGTAGAAAAGGGTGACGAAACAATAGTTCCGTTTTCTTTTGAAACAGAAAATCCCGGTGAGAACAAGGTCGACTGTTGTTTAGTATATACAAACGAGAAAACACATAAAATTATCTTGGATAATATCCACCGTTCGCCTCTTTATGGCGGAGATATCAAGGGTATTGGCCCCAGATACTGTCCGTCAATTGAGGATAAGGTAGTAAGATTTCACGAAAAGCCGCGTCATCAGCTTTTTATCGAGCCTATGGGACTTGATACAAAAGAAATGTATGCGCAGGGCTTCTCAACAAGCTTACCCGAGGACGTTCAGATAGCTATGTACAGAAGTGTAGAGGGTCTTGAAAACTGTGAAATAATGCGTAGTGCGTATGCGATTGAGTACGACTGTTGTGACCCGACAGAGCTCTACAGAACGCTTGAATTTAAAACCGTGAGCGGTCTTTACGGCGCAGGTCAGTTTAACGGCACATCAGGCTATGAAGAGGCGGCGGCACAAGGCCTTGTTGCCGGAATAAATGCGGCACTGAAATTAAAAGGCGAAGAGCAATTATCCCTTGAACGCCTTGACGGATATATAGGAACGCTGATTGATGATTTGGTTACAAAAGGCACTAACGAGCCGTACAGAATGATGACTTCGCGCTCTGAATACAGACTTCTTCTTCGTCAGGATAATGCAGACGAGCGTTTGACGCCTATAGGCCACAGAATTGGTCTTATAAGCGATGAGCGTTACGAAAAACTTCAAAAGAAGCTCGAGATGATAGATAAAGAAATAGAGCGTGTAACCCACCTTAATGTGTCACCGACACTTGCTAATCCGATACTTGAAAAATACGGTTGCACACCGATTAAAACAGGAATAAAGCTTGCTGAACTCATAAAGCGTCCTGAGCTTGATTATGAAAAGCTTGCCGATGCAGATATAGAACGTCCGATACTACCTGCAGATGTGGTAGAGGAAGCCGAAATAAAACTAAAATACGACGGTTATATAAAGCGTCAGATTTCGCAGGCGGCACAAGCGCAGAAGATGGAGTCACGCCGTATACCAACAGATATTGACTATAATTCAATTCACGGACTACGTCTTGAAGCGCGTCAGAAGCTTGATAAGATAAGACCTGAATCATTGGGTCAGGCTTTGCGTATATCAGGCGTTTCGCCTGCTGATATATCTGTACTTATCATATGGCTTTAGGCGTATTCAAGGGACAATAAATGAAGATAACATTCAACAAAGGATATTTATGCTCCGGTTGTAAAAGACGGTACAGCGAATCTGAAATTTCGTATCAGTACAAAGAAACGTGTATCTGCAAAGACTGTTACAGGAAATTCAAACGCTATTCAGATGAAGCGTATTTTGGTGTATCC
>JAFUOZ010000080.1 GCA_017481565.1 Oscillospiraceae bacterium
AAACTGGTATCGTACGCAGGCATATTACAATTCCGGTAGCTGGCGTGCAACCTGGAGTGGCGAGGGCGGCGGTGTGCTGCTCAATCAGGCACCTCATAATCTTGATCTGTGGCAGTGGATATTCGGTATGCCGAAAAAAGTACGTGCATTCTGTGATTTCGGAAAATATCACAATATTGATGTTGAAGATGATGTGACCATTTACGGTGAATATGATAACGGCGCTACAGCAGTATTTATTTCAACAACAGGCGACGCCTGCGGAACAAATCGTCTGGAGATCACAGGCGACAAGGGCAAGATAGTTATTGAGCACGGAAAGCTTTGTCACTGGAAGCTGGCTGTTCCCGAGCGTGAATTCTGCTTTACCGCAACAGAGGGTTTTGTCACACCCGAAAATACCTATGAGGAATTTACCGCTCCCGAGCCTGAGGGACACCCTGAGGTGCTTGAAGCCTTTGCACAGTCTATTCTGAACGGTACGGAAATGATCGCAAGAGGAGAAGAAGGTCTTAATTCCCTTTCGATATCAAATGCGGCATATCTTTCTGCATGGACAGACGACTGGGCAGAGATACCCACAGATGAGGCTTTGTTTGAAAAATATCTTGAAAAGCGCTGTGCAGATGAAAAATGTTCAAAAAAATAAAAACCGCTCACGTTGAAAGTATCGAAAAGCTGCGTGAGCGGTGGAAGGTAAGATGGTAATATACTATCCGAAAGGGAGTGGATAATATGCCGATGAAAATGACATTCAGGTGGTACGGAGAAGGAAATGACCGTATCAGCCTATCGGATATAAAGCAGATACCGGGAGTTGACGGTATCGTATGGGCGCTTCACAATAAGCTGCCCGGTGAGATATGGGAGAAAGAGGAAATTGCAGAGGTCGTACATCAGATAGAAGGCTTCGGCTTCAATGCGGAGGTAGTGGAATCGGTCAATGTTCACGATGATATCAAAATAGGTCTCCCCTCCCGTGACAGATATATCGAAAATTATAAAACCACTATACGAAATCTTTCAGAATTCGGCGTTAAGGTGATCTGCTATAATTTTATGCCGATATTCGACTGGACAAGAACAGATCTTTTTCACCCTGTAGGAGACGGCTCAACTGCTCTTTTCTATCAGAAAAATATGATACATGGCGACTATAATGCAATGGCGGAATATATTCTTGATCTTACCGAAAAATACAATATGACCTTTCCCGGCTGGGAGCCTGAGCGTATGGCAGGACTTGACGGACTTTTCAAGGCATATGAGGGCGTTGACCACGAAAAGCTGTGGGAAAATCTTGAATATTTCCTGAAAGCGATAATGCCTGTCTGCCGTGAATGTGATGTGAAAATGGCAATTCACATGGACGATCCCCCGTGGGATATTTTCGGTCTGCCAAGACTGCTTGTAAACGAAGCGGCAATAGACCGTTTTCTGAAAACGGTGAATGATGAATATAACTGCCTGACACTCTGTTCGGGAAGCCTTAATGCAGATCCACGGAATAATGTTGCAGAAATAGTAAGAAAGCACTGTGACAGAATCGCCTTTGCGCATATACGGAATGTAAAGCATTTTGAAAACGGTGATTTTTCAGAAGCAAGTCATCGTGACTGTGACGGAGATACAGGTATTATTGATATATTGAAGGCTTATCACGACTGCGGCTATGAGGGATATATCCGTCCCGATCACGGCAGACATCTGTGGGACGAAAAGCAGGGAAGAGTTCGTCCCGGCTACGGACTTTATGACCGTGCGCTCGGTATAATGTATATGCTTGGCGTATGGGATTATCTTGAAAAATCTGATAAACAGGAGGAAATAAAATGATACAGCTTCCGATCAATATAGATTTCAGCGGCAAGGTGGTTGTTATAACAGGTGCAGGCGGTCTTATCTGCGGAGTAATGGCAAGAGCCTTTGCTCAGTCGGGAGCAAAGGTAGCGGCACTTGATATCAATGAAGCGGCAGTAAAAAGCCTTGCCGATGAGCTGACCTCAGAGGGATTCTGCTGCAGGGGATATAAGGCTGATGTTCTTGACCCCGAAGTGCTTGAAAATGTGCATAAAGCAGTTCTTTCTGATCTTGGAGAATGTGATATCCTTATAAACGGCGCAGGAGGAAATCACCCCCGTGCAACAACGGAAAATGAATATCAGCATGAAGCAAAGGAAAACAGCAGAACATTTTTTGAGCTTCAGCCTGACGGGATAGATTTTGTTTTCAGGCTTAATTTTCAGGGCGCACTGCTGCCAACGCAAGCCTTTGCAAAGGATATGGTAAACAGAAAATCAGGCTGTATACTAAATATATCCTCAATGAACGCATATACACCGCTTACAAAAATACCTGCATATTCTGCGGCAAAGGCAGGAATTTCAAACCTTACACAATGGCTTGCGGTACATTTTGCAGGCACGGGAATACGCTGCAATGCGATAGCACCGGGCTTTCTTGTTTCCGCTCAGAATTACAGTCTGCTTTTCAACGAGGACGGAACACCTACCGCAAGAAGCGCAAAGATACTGGGAGGAACGCCCATGAACAGATATGCAGAAGCCTCCGAGCTTATCGGCGGAGCAATGTTTCTCTGTGATGACCGCTCCGCATCGGCTGTAACAGGCGCTGTACTTCCCATTGACTGCGGATTTGCAGCCTATTCGGGAGTTTAAGGAACCGCTGATTAAAGTCGTAGGAATTAATCAGCGGTTCACTAGGGAAGCGCTGATTAAAGCCGTAGGCATCGTTTCAGACCCACGAAAATGCGTGACTGAGTGGGTCGTGAAACGATTTAATCAGCGGTTCCCTAGTTTTGCACCATAATCACAAGAGAAAACCACGTATCACCGAGGTTTGCGCTTCATGGTGCAATGGTGCAAACTTTTTTCAACTCGTTTTTATAAAAATAGTTTTTTTTTTTTCGGAGTATATATCCAAGTACGATTTTAGTTGCACTTTTGCACCATAATTAAAGAAAAGCACGTATCACCGAGGTTTGAGAGAAAAAATATGGTGCAAACCCGGTGCAAACCTGGTGCAAACTCAGCCTGACTTTGCACCATTAAAGTGACATGATATACAAGAATACAAGGTGATAATTGTAACATCTGTAAAATTCGGTTTTGCACCCCGACTGCATGAGAAAACCACGTATCACCGAGGTTTGCGGCTGTGGGGGTGCAGGGTGCAAGCATTTTTCAACTCAGTTTTATAAAAATAGTTTTTTTTTTTCGGAGTATATAACCAAGTACGATTTTAGTTGCACCCTTGCACCCCAATTTTTAAAAAGCACGTATCACCGAGGTTTGAGGGGTATAAACGGGGTGCAAAACGGGGTGCAAACGGGGTGCAAACTCGGCAAAGTCTGCACCCCAAGTTCGTTATAATATATAAGAATATCGGTTGATAATTGTAACATCTGTATAAAAACGTTTTTTCGGGGACTGAAAAACGAAAAAAATTGCCGTATAAATCCTATGTATGAACGCTCAGGACAACACTGCTTTTGTTACCGTTTTATGGTTGATTTGAAAAAAAATATATGCTATAATAAACAAGGGTGATATTATGAAAAAGCATTTACTGTTCTTATCCGTTCCAATACTAACCGCCCTGACTGTAACAGCATGCGGTACGGAAAGCAATACACTGTGGGAAAACGCCTCTCCCGAAACAAGCGCACTTACCTTTTATATATACGACGGAAAAAGCTCCCGACAGCTTATGATGTTTGACAATACGGAAAGCAATAAGCTGCTTTCCGAGCTTTCATCGGAAAATGTAAAGTCCGTTGAGGATATCCCCGATGATGAAATAACTCTCCCTGTCTACGGCATAGATATTTCCGATAAAAACGGCTGTCCCCTGTCTGCCCTGTGGACAAACGGCTATCTTATAATGCAGAACGGAAATATATATAAATACGATCATGACCTTTCTCATATAGAGGATAAATACACATGGGAAAGTACAAATGAATATGAAAATAAAATATATCTCCCCTGTGCCGATATTCTTGCAAGGGGCGATAAAGGCTGGCTCAGCGATTATCTTAACCGTTCGGAGAATACTGCCGCTCAGGACGGGTTATCCTACGAAATAACAGGCTTTGAAAACAATACCCTGAAAACAAGGCTTACCAACAATAACGATACACCGTTTATTTACGGCGAGCATTATTCCCTGCAGGTACAGCTTGAGGGAATATGGTATGATGTTCCCGCCCGTTCCGATAATAATTATTGCTTTATTGATATTGCCTATGAGCTTTCGGGCAATTCCTCGGCGGAGCTTACTCACTCCCTTGAACCGTTCGGACAGCTTCCCCACGGACGATACCGTATATGCAAGGAAACGCTTTCAGCCGAATTTAATGTACCCTATACCGAATAACAGGAGAGCATAAAATGAACAAGACTATTACGGAAAGACTTTCCGCACTTCGTAAAAAAATGGCGGAAAACTCAATAGATATGTACTATATCCCCACCGATGATTTTCACGGCTCGGAATATGTAAGCGGCTATTTCAAATGCCGTGAATATATCAGCGGCTTTGACGGTTCTGCAGGAACAGCCGTCATAACACAGACCCATGCAGGACTATGGACTGACGGACGCTATTTTATACAGGCTGAAAAACAGCTTTCGGGCACAGGCTTCACACTCTATAAAAGCGGAAACGAGGGCGTACCCACTGCAGCAGAATATATCAATAAAAATATCGGAAACGGCACTCTCGGCTTTGACGGACGAGTAGTATCCACAGGCTTTGCCAAAAGGATACCCCATGTTAAAATACGTCCCGATGTTGACCTTGTAGGCGAGATATGGGAAAACCGCCCCTCTCTGCCCTGTACGGCGGTATATGAGCTTGATATCAGCTTCTGCGGAAAAAGCCGACAGGATAAAATCTCGGAAATACGCTCCCTTATGACAGAAAATAAGGCGGATATCTGCCTGATCACCGCTCTTGATGATATATGCTGGCTTCTGAATATGAGAGGACAGGATATCGACTATAATCCCGTTGTTTTATGCTATCTTGCACTTACACAAAATGAAGTGCATCTGTTTACAGATCATACAGATATTGATTTTCTCAATGATGTGACCATACACCCCTACAATGATTTTTACAGCTATATTTCAGAAATTTCTCCCGAAAAAAGCATTTATGCCGATATCAGCGGAATAAATCTTTCGGCATATTCAGCTATACCGAAGGACTGTAAAATAATCAACGGAAAAGACCTTACAAAGCTTCCCAAGGCGATAAAAAATCCCGTTGAGACGGAAAATATGAGAAAAGCTCATATAAAGGACGGTGTTGCAGTAACAAAATTCATCTGTGAGATAAAGAATAACCCCGAAAAATATACCGAGCTTTCCGCCGCCAAGCTTATAATTTCATTGAGAAAGCAGCAGGAAAACTATATGGGGGAAAGCTTTGAGCCTATCACCGCATACGGCAGTCACGGAGCGATAGTTCATTACAGTGCCTCTCCCGAAACTGATACCCCCCTGAAAGCAGAGGGATTTTTCCTGTGCGATACGGGAGGACACTATCTTGAAGGCACTACCGATATAACCAGGACTATATGCTTAGGTGCACCCACCCTCGATATGAAGCTTTACTACACCTCTGTTCTGAAAGGACATCTTGCCCTTGCCTCAGCGGTATTTCCCTACGGCTGCAAGGGAGTAAATCTTGATATTCTGGCAAGAAAGCCCCTCTGGGATATGAATATGAACTACAACCACGGAACAGGTCACGGAGTAGGCTATCTGCTCAATGTTCACGAGGGACCCAACGCAATACGCATGAGAACCACCCCAAACGACTGTGTTCTTGAAGAGGGCATGATAACCTCAAATGAACCGGGACTTTATCTTGAAAACCGCTACGGCATACGGATAGAAAATCTTATCCTCTGCCGTAAGCATACAAAAAATGATTTCGGACAGTTCATGAGATTTGATACCCTGACCGTTGTTCCCTACGACCCCGATGCAGTTGACCCCGAGTTTATGTCGGAAGAGGAGCTTTCACTTTACAACATCTATCAGGCGCACGTATATCACACCCTTTCTCCCTATCTTACAGAGAAAGAGCGTGAATGGCTGAAAAACGAAACACGTTATCTTTTCCGTAAATAAAAAAACAGGTATTATCCGCCTACAAGCACGGATAATACCTGTTTTCTATTTTATCTGACTGTTCACGGGAAAAGATACGGTAACGCATGTGCCCTCGCCAAGCCTGCTTTCAAGCTTGACATTTCCCCTGTGATATGCGGTGATATGCTTTACGATAGAAAGTCCCAGTCCCGTGCCGCCTGTCTGCCTTGAATGACTTTTATCCACACGGTAAAAGCGTTCAAATATCCTTGCCTGACTTTCCTCGGGAATACCTATTCCGTTATCCTTTACGGTTATCACCGTTCCCCCGTTGTCCTGTGAAATATCTATATTCACATATCCGCCAGGGTTATTGTACTTAATGGCATTATCCGCAAGATTAAGCATAAGCTCGGTCATATAGCTCCTGTTTATCATCATAAATGCAGGCTTTCCCGTGACCGTAAGCTGTATTTTCAGCTGCTCCGCCTTGTGCATCAGTATATCGGCTGTATCCTCCGCTATCTGCATAAGGTCTGCCCTTTCAAGCTGTACAGCAGTCTGCTCCTCGATCTCCGAAAGCCTTATTATATCATTGATAAGCTGCAGAAGCCGCTCACTTTCGCTGTATATCCTGCTGCCGTAGCGGCGTACATCGTCCTCATCGGTATACATACCGTTCCCAAGCATCTCACCGAAGCCCTTTATCGTAGTAAGGGGAGTTTTCAGCTCATGAGATACATTTGCGGAAAAATCACGGCGTATCTCCTCAGTACGTCTTATCTCGGTTTCATCTACCAGCATTATCACCGTGCCGCACTTTCTCTGACTGTCCGTTTCCGCACGGCTGACGAATACCCTCAAATAAAGCTCACCTATATTTATACTGCTTGAAACGCTTGACATTTCCTCCGATTTATTCAGCAGTCTTATAAGCTCCTCGCTTTTTGTAAGCTCGGTAATATTTCGTTTTTCTCTGCTGTCGTCGGGAAAATCGGGATTGAGCATATTTACCGCACTTTTATTTACCGAAAGAATATTCCTTTCCTTGTCGATAAGAACCATTCCCTCTACCATGTTTGCGGTAATAAGCTTTATCCTGTCCTTTTCGTTTTTCAGCTGACCGATGTATTTTTCAAGCCTTTTTGACATTTCCTCGGCAGCGTCTGTAAGTGGGGCAAGCTCCTCATAATCGGAATAAAGACCGATAACGTCCTTTATCTTGCCGCCCTTTTTCTTGACAACATCAAGCTTCTGCACAAGAGCGTTTATAGGCCCCATTATCTGAGCCGAAAGCCGCCTTGAAGCAATTACCGCCGATATCACCCCAAACAAAGCGGATACCCCGAAGGCAGGGAGCAGACTTACATATACGGCATAAACGCTGTCCTTTTCCCGTGAAAAGCGTATGACCGTGTCATCACAGAGAACAGCGAAATAAAAGATATCCCTTTCCCCTCCCTCATATTCCCTTTCGCCCTCTCCCGTTTCAAAAGCGTCCGAAACCTCAGGAAAATCAGCATTTTCGGAATATGTTCTGTCGCTGTTATATATAACGGTACCGTCACGGGAAAATGCGGTAACTCCGATCTCAAAGGCATATACATCGTTCAGCCTTCGTGACATTTCTTCGGGAGAAAGCTCCGAACCGATGATAAGCCGTCCCACATTGCGCAGCTCCTGCTTTTCACGGTCTGTATAAAAGCTGCGGCAAAGCATTGTAAGAATAAGTCCGAATATAAATATGGCTGTTATCACCACAGCGCATATTATACGGTATATTTTCTTTTCCATCTGTCAAAAACCTTTCAGGGAATTTTATAGCCTGCGCCTCTTACCGTCTGTATAAGCTCGCTGCAGCCTGCCTGCTCCAGCTTCTGTCTCAGGGTCTTTACGTGAGCGTCCACCGTTCTTGTTTCGCCCTCAAACTGAAAGCCCCAGACCTTTTCCATAAGCTTTTCACGGGTCATAACAAGACTGCGGTTTATCATCAGACAGCTTAAAAGCTCAAATTCCTTGTAGGTAAGCTCCACCTGAACGCCGTTATAGCTGACAGTACGCCTTGACATATCCACATCAAGCCCCTCACAGCTTAAAAGCTCAGACTGATTTCCGCTCCGTCCTCCCGCACGGCGTAAAACCGCCTTTATTCTTGAAAGCAGCTCCATTACGCCGAATGGCTTGGTTATATAATCATCTGCACCGTTTTCAAGACCGTTTACCTTGTCTATCTCGGAGGATTTCGCCGTAAGCATAATAACGGGGATATCCTTTTTCATGCTGTCTGCCCTCAGCTTGCGGAGAATTTCAATACCGTCACCGTCGGGAAGCATTATATCAAGCAGAATAAGATCGGGCAGCTTCTTATTCATCAGCGACTTATATTCTGCCGCATTGCTGCACGGAACAGCCTCATATCCTCCCGTTTTCAGTGCACAGCATATAAGCTCTCTTATTCCGTCATCGTCCTCAACACAATATATCCTTGCCATAACATGACCTGCCTTTGAATATAGAATATTTTAAAATATGACCGCACAATTCATAAGAGATTGTGCGGTCAGTGAACTATTGAATTTATCAGGAAAGCATATACTTCTTTTCACATTCCGCAAGCATACGGCGGAACTCCTCATCATTGCGGTGGACCTCATTGATGTAAGAGTGATATTCAATATCTGTCTGCTTTCTCTGGATAATGGAAAGAGCAATATTTGAACAGTGGTCTGAAATACGCTCTAAATTGGTAAGCAGATCGGAGAACATAAAGCCCTGATTGATAGTACATTCACCTGTCTGAACACGCTCGATATGACGGTTCTTAAGCTCTGTACGGAGCATATCGACTACCTCTTCAACAGGCTCAATCTGCTTTGCGTCATTTATCTCGCCGCTTTTGAAAGCGTCCGTTGTAAGAGCAAGAATATCATTTACCGCCCTGTAAAGCACCTTAAGCTCACTCTTTGCCTTATCGGAAAATTCAACCTTCTTTTCCTTAAGCTCCTCGGAGGTCTCTAAGATATTTACCGCATGGTCGGAAATTCTCTCAAAATCTCCGATAGCGTGAAGCAGATATGTTACGCTTCTGCTGTCATCATCGGTAAGATTCATTCCCGAAAGCTTTACAAGATAATTGCCTATCTTGTCCTCGTACTTATCTACGATATCCTCGTTTTCACGGATAACAACAGCAGTTTTTTCATCATAGTTATCAAGCATATTGATAGCCATTTCAATGGTATCCTTTGAAATATCCGCCATTCTTAAAGTAATGCTGCGGCACTGCTCGATAGCAACAGCGGGAGTATTCAGGAGACGGTCGTCAAGTATCTCGATCTTTTCCTTCTTGCCGTCCTCATCGTCCTTGATGATCTTAAGTGCAAGCTGCTCCAGCTTCTTTGCAAAGGGGAAAAGAATAAGTGTTGTTGTAAGATTGAAGATAGTATGGATAACAGCGATCTTGAATTCATCTACCGCACTTTCCATAAATGAAAAATGTACGATAGCATTTATCACATAGAAACCGATAAGGAAAATAAGTGTTCCGCAGACATTGAAGCAAAGATGAACCACACCGACTCTCTTTGCGCTCTTGTTTGCACCCACAGATGAGATAAGCGCAGTAACACAGGTACCGATATTCTGACCGAGAATAATGGGGAGTGCAGCGCCGAAGGTGATCTGACCTGTTGCGGAAAGTGCCTGTAAAATACCTACCGAAGCAGATGAGGACTGAATAACAGCTGTAAGCAGCGCACCGCAGAGAACACCTAAAACAGGGTTTGTGAACATAGTAAAAAGTGCCTGAAATTCGGGAACATCAGCCAGCGGCTCAACTGCCTTGCTCATATTATTCATTCCCGTCATAAGTATAGCAAAGCCGATAAGTATGCCGCCTATGTCCTTTTTCTTGTTGCTCTTTCCTGCCATAATAAGCAGGATTCCTATTGCGGCAAGTATGGGAGAAAAGGAAGTAGGCTTAAGAAGCTTCATTATCATGCTGTCACCCTCGATACCCGAAAGGCTCAGAAGCCAGGATGTAACCGTTGTACCGATATTTGCTCCCATGATTATAGGTATGACCTGTGCAAGTCTCATAAGACCCGAGTTTACAAAGCCTACAAGCATTACGGTAGTAGCGGAGGATGACTGTATGACTGCTGTTACAGCAGTACCGAGAAGAAGTCCCTTGACAGGATTTGAAGTAAGGCTCTCAAAAATCTTTTCAAGCTTACCGCCTGCCATTTTTTCAAGCTTTTCACCCATAAGGTTCATACCGTACAGAAATAAAGCAAGACCTCCGAACAATGATATAACATTAAAAATGTCCATCTCAGAATAACCCTTTCTCTTCTTGAATAATTCATTTAGCTCCTTTATTATAATAATAGATACAAGTAAAATAAAAAGGTGCTTTAAGTAAAAATCGTGTAAAATTTTACGAAACTGAATATAAATTCCAATATCTGTATCTATATTATCCAAAAAAAGCAAAAACGGTACAAGCCCCGCCCGAAAACGAAGCCTGTACCGTATAAAATTACTTTTTCTTTGAAGCGTTCTTCTTTGATGAAGCCTTGGGAGCTGCCTTTTCGGACTTTTCTGTCTTTACTGTTTTTGCAGCCTTTGCCTTATCGGGAGCCTTAACGATCTTCTGAAATTCAAGTGCCTTGTCAATATCTCCTTCAACCTTAAGCTTACCTGTTGTAAAAGCCAGAACAGCGTCAAGCTTGTCCTCTGTGATCTTAAGCAGATTTTCAGCTGATGCAACAAGCTTGCAGTCACGGTCATAATACTCGTAAGGTTCAACAAAAAGCTGCTTGTCCTTAAGCTCAACATAGAATGCGCCTGCGCCCTCGCCTGTAATGTCGATCTGTACGGCAAGGTGTCCGTCAAAAGCGCTTACGTCCTTTGCAAGAAGGATTTCTCTTGCTCTTGCAACGATCTCTTCATAAGTCATTTCAATAACCTCTCTCTTTTTTCACTTTTTCACAATTTTCATCATAATTATTATGATATACTTATAATACATTAAAATATCGTATAATATGTAGATATTATATTAAATCTCCCTGAATTTCCTGATTGCGTCTGATCTTCTTTGATGTAGTCTTGTCAAATTCCACATTTCTCATACGAAGACGGCGTATGGTCTTTGAAGATGTGACCGTCTTATTTATATTATTGACAAGCTCTCTGAACATATCCGCAACCTGTTCATTTGTCATATCCTTGCAATAATCGGGAGATGGGAATATTTCAGCTGTGATAACACTGTCATCTGCATAGACAAGCACCTCAGCAATAAATTCAACCCCTGCAAACTTGTTTTCAAGCTCCTCGGGAGATACATTCTCACCGTTGGAAAGAATAATAAGATTCTTTTTTCTGCCTGTGATATAGATCCTGTTATCCTCAACATAGCCAAGGTCACCTGTGTGGAGCCAGCCTTCTGAGTCGATAGCCTCTGCTGTTGCGGCTTCGTCCTTATAGTAGCCCATCATTACAGAGGGACTTTTTGCTGTGATCTCGCCGTCAACGATCTTTACCTGACAGCCCTTTACGATGATACCTACATCGCCGAGAGTGCTTCCGTTCAGGTCACCTGTGGATATTCTGGGAGAACATTCTGTCATGCCGTAGCCCTGAGATATGGGAATACCCAGCTCCATATAAGCCTGTGCAAGCTCGGGACGGAGATATGCTCCGCCGCTGTAGATCACCTTAAGCTTACCGCCGAAAACAGCATCAGCGATAGCCTTTATCGGAACATCAGGCTTTGCAGAAGCAGCTGTCTTTATCTGCTTATAGATAGTCTCGGCGATCATGGGAACCAGCAGCATCGTGGTAGGCTGAAACAGCTTAAGATTCTGACCGATCCTCAGCATAGAATCATTCACACAGATACAGCAGCCGTATCTGAGCGAAAGAAGAATATCACAAGTGAGACAATATACATGGTGGATAGGAAGAACTGTAAGCAGAGAATCCTCCTCTGTGCTTTCGTTATCCATACACATTGCATTATCAATAAGATTTCCGTGTGAAAGCATTACACCCTTGCTCTTGCCCGTAGTACCCGATGTATAAACGATAGCCGCAAGCCTATCGGGAGAGATGCTTTCAGGCTCCTTTGCTTCAAAAGCGGAGACTGTTTCGGAAAGCTCCTGAAGAGGCACATAGGTATGGATAGCGGGGCAGGATATCCTGATCTGATCCAGCATAGGCTCATATCTTTTGTCATAGAAGAATATTTCAACGTCCGCTCTCTGCAGAAGCTCGCATATATCGGTGCAGGAAAGCTGTGCGTCAAGGGGAACTATAACATTTCCGCCTGATACGGTTCCGAAATATGCCGTAAGATATGCATAGCTTGTAGGACCGATAACAGCTGCATGAACTGTTCTGCCCTCTGACTTTGAAGCAACAAAGCCGCATACCTTCAGAACGTCCTCATAAAATTCGTTATGATCCTTTTCAACTATATCTTTTCCGTTCTTTTCCTTAAGAAACACTCTTTCACCGTAGCAGGCTGCAGAATTCTTTACCAGATCATACAGGGTCTTTACATTATTCTTATCCATACTATATACTCCTCCGCTTGATTTTTCAGGGAATTACTTTCCGGAAACCAGCTTTTCGAGATAATCCACAGCCATGCCTACAGTCTGAAGATTAACGACCTCTGCTTCATCTACCATTACATCAAATTCTGTTTCAAGATCGCCTAAAAGGCTCATGAAATCATAGGAAGTAAAGCCAAGATCCTCAATGAACTTTGTATCCTCTGTTATTGCCTCGGGATCAGCCTCAACATAATTGCAGATAAGCTCCTTAAACTTTTCAAACATGATTTTTTCCTCCGTTATTTTATATCATTTCAAGTATCTGACCTATTGTTCTGTCCTTATCCTCAATACCTCTGAACAGAACACGGCAGAGATAATAATAAAGATATTCCATTTCATGCTCGGTCACCGCATCCACCTTATATTCAAAGTTGAAGTTAAGACCGTTATCTTCAACACGGTGCATAACCGTCAGATATAAGGGCTGTCCCGCAACGCCGTTTGTGTACCAATAGCTCTTGTAAGGGATATCGGGAACCTCCTGTGCATTGTTCTTAAGAGAAAGAGGCTGATAGGTAAGGCTCATGCTCTCGTAGCTGTTGCCGGGAGAAAGCTTCCAGTATCTGTTTCTCATCATTGTAAGCTCGATAGGGTCAAAGTTTGCATGACGGAAGATCTTGTTCTGCTCCGTCTGGATCATGCGGATACCGTCAAGGAAGGTCATTTCAGGCTCCATTATGGTTCTTAAGGGGAAGAAATGTATTCTTGTACCGCCTGACTGCTTTTCAAGAAGAGTACCTCTTCTTGCGATGCAGGTCTTTAAGGAAACGTCCTTTTCGTCATCATTGAACTTTGAAAGTACCGTACGCAGACCCATAAGCAGCAGACTTGCCATAGGTACATTGTTATCCTGACAGAACTGCATAAGTCTTTCGGAGGGTTCCTTCTCCAGATGATAAACCGAAATAGCCGCTACGGGACTTCTTGAAATTACCATAGCACTTCTCTGAGTGGGATTGTTGTTTTCCCTTCTCTGTGTAAGAAGTCTGCCCATTCCCGTAAAGTCGGTATACATAGGCTCGCTTGATGCGATCTCGTTCTTCCAGAATTCCTCGTCCTTTTTCCTTGCGGCAGAGTTATCCTCATATGCAAGATCCTTTTCAACTGCCTTGAAATAGGACTGCATTTCCTTGGGCATATCGGTGCCGTATTTAAGTGAACAGTAGATCTCAAGCACATCACGGAAAAATCCGATAAGTGAGCTTGAATCCATCGTCATATGGTCTACCTTAAGATAAATTCCGTTGTAGTTGTCGGGAAGCTTTATCATTACAACCCTGTTCATGGGAGAATGAAAGCGCTTGAAAGGAATTGCTGTCCAGCGGCGCATTTCATCATGTGCGTCCTCTTCCTTCCATGAGGAAAAATCCACGAATTCAATGTCTCTGTCCTCAAAGGGAACAAGATACTGATATACCTTGTTTTCGTCCTCAGGGTCGGGCATAAAGCGGAGTCTCATTGAATCAAAACGCTCATAGGAACGGTAAATAGCCTGCTTGAGAACGTCAAAATCAACCTCTGACTGTAAATAAAGTCCCGAACCGATGCAGAGTACCTGCGGAGGTGAATACTTGATAGTATAATTATGAAGTCTCTGAGCCGCTGTAAGAGGATAGCACTGCAAATTAACACCGTTTACCTTAAATTCTTTCATAGACAACCTCACATCCTATATATTTATTGATCAGGCAAAATATTTCTCTATAAATTCCGATACCTTGCTTTCGTAAAGCTCTGTATTTTCATAATAGCTTGCGCCGTGTCCCGCATTTTCAACCATGAGAAGCTCCTTTGGTGTCCTGCACAGCTCATAGTTCTTGTCGCTCATCCATGTGGGAACGAAATCGTCGTTCTTTCCGTGAATGAAAAGTATGGGGCATTTTGCGGTCTGTACAGCGTCTGCTGTGGAGCAGTCCTTGAAGCCGTAGCCTGCCTTTTTCTTGCTCATCATGTTGTTTATGTTCATTACGGGGAATTTTGCCATCTTATAATCCCTTTTGAGAACATGACCGAACACCTCATCGGGAGATGTAAAGGCACAGTCGGAAACAACAAGCTTTACATTTGAGGGACATTCCTTAAGTCCTGCCGCCATAAGCACTGTGGAGCCGCCCATGGATACGCCGTAAAGCATGATGCTTATATCCTCGCCGTATTTTTCCTTTACAAGCTTTATCCATTCAAGACAGTCATATCTGTCAAGAACGCCGAAGCCTATGTACTGACCCTCACTGTTTCCGTGAGCACGGTTATCTACCAGAAGGCAGCTTATCCCCTGCTTATGAAGAAAGGAAGCAAAGCTTGCGTTGCTCATTGCGGAGCTTGTGTAGCCGTGGAAGCAGATCGCTATTCTTCTTGGTTTTTCCTCTGCATAGAAGATATCGCCGCTGAGCTTAAGACCGTCCTTTGAGGTCACTGTAAGATGCTCTGTGGGCTGTGCAAGAAGATATTCCTTTCTTGGACCGATCTTCTTTTTATATTCCTCCCACTGCTTCATATCAGCCATTTCATCAAGATCCACCTTTACCGAATCCTGACGGGGAACTACCTTCTTGAAAAGAATATTTGCTATTCCGAAGGAGCCTGCCGTTCCCAGAACGACGAGACCTCCCGCAATACCTGCAATAACGCCTAAATTCATGGATAAACACACCTTTCAATGTTTAAGGAAGCGCTGATTAAAGCCGCAGGCATCGTTTCAGACCCACGAAAAGCCTTTATTGAGTGGGTCGTGAAACGATTTAATCAGCGGTTCCTTAAAGCCGTATCATATCGACAGATAAACAACTTTTTCTGTTTTTCGTCTATTATCTTACCTGAATATAATAACACATTTTCCCTTTCAGGTCAACAGTCATAAATACAAATTTTATACATCAAACAGCTTTGTTTTTATGTTATTATAATAAAAAACAAGCCAATACCTGATAATTTTCGCCAAAGGATTGATCATTATGCATAATATCAACCACACCTGATTATACAAAAAGACATAAGTGAAAAGCCTATTCCCAGCTTCCAAGATCAAAAAACTCAGGCGTATCGACAACTCCCTCTGTTCCCGTAAGGACTGCCTGTATTTTTTTGGTATCATAATCCGCTATGACCATATGCACCACATCGTTACTGCGGATATTCACCAGATCCGTATCTGTTTTTTCACAGGTTATAAGCTCCTTGAAGCGATCAAGGGTAAGTCCTGTTTCACCGCTGAACAGCCTGTTGTATTTTTCCCACCTGTCGATATTTACTCTGTCGGCGGTCATCTGATCCATATTTCCGTCAACCGCAAAGGTATTTACAACACAGAGACAGTTGGGGTCGTCCCATTCAAGACCCTTATGAAGAGGCGTGCCGCTGTCACGGATAACAGTTCTTCCGCACTCCTCCAGAACACACTGCTCAACGCACAAAGCGTCCTTTTCATCTGTAACAAGAATATTTACCGAGAATGTATATGACGATGCTTCTGCCGCAAGATGCTCTGCCGCTTCTCTTGCCGTTTCAAAGCTTTCAAGGGCATATCTGAGCCCGTAGGTATAGCTTTTTCTTCCCTCAAATTCATAGACGCTTCCGCCGCCCACATCATGCTCGCCCATCATTACCCCGTTGTCATTTACCGCAGTAAGTATGGTGAGAAAGCCAAGCACAGATACAGAGGTATACGATTTGTCACCGTTGACCGAACGAAAAACCGTATGTACTTCACACATCTGATTTTCCGTACCCAAGGGCCATTCCAGTATACGACAGCTGATACGCTCCCCCGATGCGGTATTGTTTCCGTTTATGGTTATGGAGCTGCATGATGTTCCTCTCAGCACATCGGGAATAAGCTGTGCCAGTATCATTTCGTCCCGTGAAATGATGCCGTCCTTTACAAAGCCCTCGCCCTCACCCATAGTATCGGATATTCCCAGAAGCTCCTGACGGTATTTTTCATCAAGTGAACCGAATATCTCATCACAGCGGAGCTTTACGCCCTCATAATCATTTACACCGGGAAACGCCATTGTTATATTCTCATATATATAAGGCTCCATATATTCCGCATAATCGGGACGGGCAAGCATTATCGCTTCACCGTATGCCGCTCCCGCCTTATAATAATCGCCGCCTGTATAATCCAGTGTAACATCGTAATAGCTCGGCTTTTTTTCTATCACGCACAGTCCGTCCGATGAGCTGAAAACCGCCTCTGTGGTTTCCGCTGTGGCAGGAACACCTGTATAGTTATTGCTTACAAAGTTGGGATTATCCTCTATGGGAACAGGCTTAAGGATACTCTCCCCGGGGGTCGCCGTACTGTTTATGTCATAAGCAGGCTCTTGCGCTCCGCAGGAGGTCATAAAAAGGGATAATGCCATTGCTGCCGCCGTTGATGATATGATCTTCTTTTTCATAGCGCACCCCTTACCAGCCCTGTTCCATCAGCCAGCCGCTGAGGATACGTTCTCTGCCCGAAAGATCACTGCCTTCATATTTTCCGAGAGATAATTCTCCCTGTATGCCGCCGTCCACAAGATATATCACTCTGTCGCTGTATGCGGCTACCTTTGCACTGTGAGTTACCATCATAACGCTTGTGCCATTTTTGTTCACAGCGGAAAGCTCCTTCATCACATCGGCAGCGGCTCTTGAATTAAGCGCACCTGTAGGCTCGTCTGCAAAAATAAGCTTGGGGTCGTTTATAAGCGCCCTGCAGAGACACGCCCTCTGAAGCTGACCTCCCGATACCTCATTTATCTCATGATGAGCAACATCGGAGATACCCAGTCTTTCCATAAGCTCCTCCGCTTTTTTTGCCACAGCCGCTCTGTCCGCTCCCGACTGATATCCGGGAAGTATGATATTGTCAGCGATGCAAAGCCTTTTCATCATATACATCTGCTGAAAGATAAATCCCATTTCAAGAAGTCTCAGCCTTGAAAGCTCCTTCTTGTTCATGGTGCTCATATTCCTTCCGCTGAAGCATACCTCCCCCGAGGTCATCTTATCCATTCCGCTGACTGTATAAAGCAGTGTGGATTTACCGCTTCCGCTTGGTCCCATTACGGAGACGAATTCTCCCTCCTCCATGGAAAAATCAACGTTTTTCAGTACATCGTTGCTGTATTTGTTTACTGTATAGGTCTTGCAAAGCTCCTTTGCAGATAAAATAATGCTCATGATAATGTCTCCTTTATTCCTCTGAAATTCTTCTCATATCAATATCCTTTATTCCGATAAGCTTTACTGCCGCCGTGATGATCACAGGACAGATGACTGCAAGGGGAATAATTATAAAATTAACGGGTATTTCGGGAAGGAAGCCGAAGCCTGTAAGCTCCAGATATCTGAAAAGCAGTCTTACAAGCGCTATTCCTGCTGTATTGTGCAGTATCAGGGCAATTATCACCGCCGAAACGGTAAGTATACCCATTCGCATAAGCTGACTTAAGCGTATGCTGTTTTCGTCAAAGCCTATGCTCTTCATAAGTGCTATTTCGGATATTTCCTCGGTAATGAATACATTCATGTAAAGATATGTTATAAGCACAAGAATGAAAAGCACTCCTCCGCCCATTACATAGATCAGAAGATCAAATATATATACATAATCCTCCAGCATATCCTCTACAAATTCATCGGCGGTAAGTATCTGTTCACTGCCGAAATACTCCTCCAGCTGAGCAAACACCTTTTCCTTATCCTCCGAATCTATAACATATGCATGGGCATTGGCATAGTAGTTATATACATTTTCATATTCGGGACTGAGAAGCATACAGCAATCTCCGCCCATTTCCATTTTGTCAAAAAGGCCCGTTACGGTGAACTGTACTTCCTTTGTGATTTTTCCTGTTTTATGCTCGTCATATTCGTCAATGCACACATTCAGGGTATCGCCTACATCTATTCCCAGCTCGTTTGCCGTGAAATAGCTGAGTGCGATCTCATTTTTTGCGGCAGGTGCCCGTGAGCCCTTGCGGTAGGGATATTTATCAACATTTTCATCACCGTAGATCAGAGAAAATCCCTTTGTTTCCGAGGTGTCCTCATTACCGTCGCCGTCATCGATCACAAGGCCGGCATAGCTGTACATGACTTCATCAATATAAGCGGGGATACCTGCATTTTTCAGATCCCTGTTAAGCGCTTCAAAATATGAGATGTTTTCACTTATTGCCATATCCATGTATTTTTCGTCAGTCTCTTCATTGAAATCAATTCCGAAATCCAGCTGATATACAAGATAGAATTTCATGAATTCAGGGTCGATAACGCTGTTTTTAACATTGAACACAAGCAGCATTACAGCCGCACCGAGAATATATGTGATAATAAGAAAAACATATCTTTTGAATCGGCTCAGGATATCAGATACCGCCAGAAATAAGGGAACGGGCATTTTTTTCCGCTTTTCAAGACCTATCACAGAGCTTTTTCCGATACGCTCTCTTCTGTTCTCTCCTCGGATAGCATCTATTACGGATATTTTTTCTATCCTTTTTATCACTGAAAGAGTAAACAGGATTATCGCTCCGATTATAAGCACCACCGCCGATATTCCGATAACAAGCATAAATCCCTTGGGAGGAAGCAGACTGTTTTCGCTGAACATGGTAACAAGGGTCTGAGAAAGCGGATAGCCTGCCCCAATTCCTATCGCTCCGCCCACAAAGGCAAAGAATATATACTTTGCTCCCAGAAGCCAGCGGAAGCTGAGCGATTCCACGCCAAGCGCCCTCATCATACCGATCTCACGTTCTTCCTCCTTAAGCTCGGCTATCATGATAAAGCGTATGGTCATGAAGATTATCAGTATCATGAAAATACTGATAACAACACAGAATACCGATATTATATATGTAAGGATATCATCATCGGAGGTTATTCCCGTATAGCTTACGTCCATCAGCATAAAAATCGGGACTTCCCATACTATACTTGTAAACTCGTTTTTTTTCACGTACGAATTATTTTCAAGCTGTACTCCCCAGTAGTCGATCTCCACGGAATAATCCTGCTTTATCACCTGAAAATCCTCTTCACAGACAACAAAACGTCTGATCGCACCGGGAATGGGATCTCTGAAAAAGGTGCATACCTCAAATTCGTATACATTTCCAAGATCGGTAGTCAGAGTGACTGTATCTCCCTCTTCAAGACCAAGTCTTGTCTTATATTTCTGAGGAAGTGCGATCTGTCCGCTTTCAACATAAAAGGGCTTATCCTCAAGATCGTAAAGAAGATCCTGCTTTAAAGGCTGTGCCGCAAGAAACAGATTGCTTGTGGGAAAATATGCCTTTTCGGGATCATCTCCCTTATACCCGGGAAAATGCATCGAATCTGCCGAGATAAAAAGCATGGTCTCCTGCACCGTACTTTTTACGTTATCCGCCTGTGAGATAAGCTCATTCATACGTGTAACATACTGTTCACGCTCCGAGGTCTTGTATCTTCCCATAACGGCAATATCGGAGCTGTTGCAGTAGGTCAGTGCCTGATATGTCCTTGTAAGATTTGAATATACCTGTACCGCTCCCGCAAATACCACCGCCGAGGCTATTACTATAAATATGAACAGCACGGCGTTAAGTCCCTTTTTCCGTTTAAGATCGCTTTTCAGCATTTTAAAGAACATCGTCTTTTACCTCCGTCAGATCATGTTATTATCAGCTTACATTCCCTGTCCTTTTCATTTATAAGCATCGAAAGCAGAAATTCCGCTTCATCGGGAATTATCCTGTGCATCTGGGAATATCCGTCAAGCTCCACAGCCTTAACTCCCGAAAGTGAAAGCAGGTCCGCAAAGGCATCACGGTTGCAGCCGTACCATTCGGGGACCGAAAAAGCTCTTTTCAGCTCATTATGCAGCTGCTTTTTATCGCTTATATCATAAAGCCTGATACAGATATCCTCAGGCTGTTTTTCCGACTCATCTATCATTTTCTTTGCGGTCTCCGATATTATCCCCCTTTTCTCACAAAGGGAAAATTCCTCGGAAAAAGCCTCACAAAGCAGCTTTTTTATGTGCAGAACGGAATTTTTATCCTTGTAGTCACATTCGGTAAGCTCTCCGAATATTTGCATATTTTCAGCTTCAGCAGTCATATAATCGGAATAGAGCCACTTTTCAAATATATCGGTTTTTATATATCCATGGGCAAAGGCATATAATATCTCTTGCATATTTATCCTCCAAATACAAAAATTCACCATTTTATATAATAGCATATTATGTATAATTTGTCAATGGTTTGTGTCAGATTTTGTTACAATATATTTAGTAATTTATTTTTATACTGCTCTTGACAAAATGTAAAAAATATGCTATACTATAATAGTTATGTGCCGGTATGATGGAATTGGCAGACGTGACGGACTCAAAATCCGTTGGTAGCGATACCGTGTCGGTTCGACCCCGACTACCGGCACCATGCTCTCAAACAATGGAACAGCGTTGTTTGAGAGTTTTTTTCTTTGAAACATATATTTCAGATCAGGAGATGTGATCCTATTGAAAAATAAAATGATCATACCATTATTTATAGCGGCGGCATTATCCCTGACAGGCTGCACCGAAATAGATGAAACCTCACCCGTTATTCCCACAATGGTGACCGAGCCGCTTTTAAGCGAAAGAAATGCTCCCGCAGCAGGATCCGATAATGCAGAAACCACCGTCCCCGACGATGCTTTATCAGATGTGACCGAAAGCACCGTGACCACTTCTTCAAGATTCATCGAAAGAAAGACCGATTATGAGGAGTATTTCAAAGGCTGTCTTTTTGTGGGAGACTCAATATGCAGCGGTCTTAAGCTTCACAATGATATGCTTGGTCCCGAAACGGTAGCCGCAAGGGGCAATGTGGGAACATGGTCACTGAATGATTATACCTTTCAGTATAAAAACAACTCCGCAGATGAGCTTGATGTATATTCTATAGTTGAGCTGAAACAGCCGGGTGAGATCTTTATCTGGATGGGCATGAACGATATATTCATGACCGAATCGGATGACTTTGCAGATAATCTTAAAAAGCTTGCGGATAAATTCCTGGAGCTTTCACCCGAAAGCAGAATACATATCATATCTATCTCCCCTATCAATTCGGCTCACAGGTGGGCGATAGAATCAGACGGCAATATGTGGATAGATCTGCATAACGATGCTGTGAAAACCATGTGCGAGGAATCGGGATATATCGACTGGATAAACATACACGATACACTTGCAGACGAAAGCGGTACCCTTGCTCCCATAAACGACAGCGGAGACGGTATGCACTTTACTCCCGAAGCATATATGATCGTTCTTAATCAGATATATGACTATATGGAATCCCTTGGCGGTATAAGACCCTCCAATGCTCCCGAAACATCAGCTGAAACAGAAGCTTCCGCCGAAACTGTCATTACATATGAAGAGACCAAAGCCGAAACTGCCGCTGCTGTAACGGAAAAAACGGAATACACCGAGACCGAGACTGAGACTGAGACCGAGACCGAGACCGAGGAAGCAGAGCTGCCCGAAGATGACTATGAATCTGACGACGAGGAAGCAGAACTGCCCGAAGATGAATTCGAATCTGATGACGAGGACGCAGAACTGCCCGAAGATGAATTCGAATCTGACGACGAGGAAGCAGAACTGCCCGAAGATGAATTCGAATCGGATGACGGCAGCGTGGAACTGTTTGAATAAGAACAGGGTCTGTGATCCGATAACAAATTAATATAAAAATATACTGTTCATCACATGAAACATTTGTTTTTGTATGATGAACAGTTTTTTTACATTTATATTATATAAAATGAGGAAATTTACGGTTATTTCGTTTTTTTTGCAGATTTGTCTTGACATTGAAGGGGTTGAATGTTAATATTATTGTATATAGTTATATAGTAAGACATTCTGTGCTCTGATATAAGAATGTGAGCGTATACCGACGAAAATATATGCTTTATAAATAAAGATAGCATATATGGTATATGCATGATTATAACGATAAAAAAGATATGGCTAAGAAAAAGAACAAGGAGAAAACAAAAATGAATTTAAAAGGTATTGTCCGCAGTGCTGCTGCCGCGGCTGTGTCGTTCTGCATGTGTCTTTCTATTGCGGGACAGGCTGCCGCTTTTGTTGACCCGGCTGTCAAAGCAGGAATAATCAACGAAAACGGCGAACTTAATACGGCGTATGTTTACGGCTCCAATGCTTCCGTGCTTCAGGGAACTACATTTACTATCCCTGTAAGCAGTGTAACCATCCCCTATGACGGAACCTATCAGATCACCCCGAAATTTATTTCGGCAGAGGATAATTATATATCCTATTCCTGCTCCGATACAAATATTGCCACAGTTTCCGAAAGCGGACTTATTACCGCTGTAAATTCGGGAAATGCAGTCATCACATGTACTGCGTCAGATAACACGTCTGTTGAGATAAAGGTAAAGATTGCCAAGAAGGGCGAGGAAAATTTCGCCACTCAGATCTTCTTCAAGGAGGATTCAAAGCTTCTTGAAGTAGGCGAGGAATGGCGTGCCGCCGCTATGGTAGGACCAAGAGGAGCTAAATATACGGTAAAATATCATTCCGATAATAAGGAAGTTGCCACAGTTGCAAAAACAGGCACAGTTACCGCTCATGCTCCGGGAAAATGCACCATAACCATTGTAACAAACAACGGTCTTTCTGATACAATGGAGATTGAAGTAGCCGATCCTATGGCTTCTAAGGAAAATGATGAAGAAAACATCACGGAAGAGCTTCCCTCCGAAAGAATTGAATTCAAAAAGGATACAGTAACCGTTGAGGTAGGCGAAAAGGTAAAGCCGGGAGTAAAATTCTATCCCGAGGGAGCGGAATATGATGTAAAGTATAAATCCGCTGACCGCTCTATCGCAAGAGTTTCAATTTACGGAACTATTCTCGGCGTAAGCGACGGATATACCGAGATCACAGTTTCAAGCGGCGATATGTATGACGTTATCGGAGTATATGTAGGCGAAGCAGCCGCAGATGCTCCCGATGTGCTTGAATATGATGAAAACGGCAACCTTGTTCCTTCAAGAATCGAGTTCACTCATGAATCCGATTCCGTAAAATCAGGAAATATCATATCCACATCTGTAAATGTATATCCTCCCGAAGCGGTATACACCCTTACATATTCATCAAGCAACCCTTCAGTTGCAAAGGTATCATCAAAGGGACGTATCAAGGGCTACAGCGAAGGCTCGTCTGTTATTACGGTCACCTCACAGAACGGCAAGACCGACTCCTTTGTGGTCACAGTATATAACAAGCGTCTTGGCGGTATCGACGTTTCAAAGTGGAACGGCGATATGGACTGGGAGACCGTAAGCAATAATCCCGATGTTAATTTTGTAATGATAAGAGCCTCCTATGGCTATGAGGACAGAGATATCCGCCTTGAACAGAATGTTGCGGGCTGTGAGGAATATAATATTCCCTACGGATTTTATCATTATCTCTATTCTGATACGGTAGAGGACGCAGAAAAGGAAGCGGATTTCTTCCTTGATGCTATAAAGGACTATAACCCCACATATCCCGTTGTTCTGGATATCGAGGAATCCTTCTATCAGAAAATGGATAAGGAGCTTGTTACCGATATTGTCTGCGCATTTATGGAAAAGCTTGAAAATGCAGGCTATTACGCAATGCTCTACAGCTACGCAAGCTTCTTTGACGATAACCTTAATATCGAACGTATCAAGGTATACGATTTCTGGGTAGCCTGCTGGGGCGATGAGGAACGACTCAACGATAATTTCTCATACTCCTACGGTATATGGCAGTACAGCGAAACAGGCAGGATCGACGGCTGTGAAGAGGACGTTGACCTGAACTATGCATATAAGGATTACCCCTCGATAATCAAAAAGCACGGTCTGAACGGCTTTGAAAAGCCCGAAGCCGAGGACGGCTCGGTAGAGCTTACCGAATAATATGAAGATCAAAAATCCTGTCCGATAAAAAACGGACAGGATTTTCTGCATATTCAGGCTATTTGCAGTATTGCCACGCACTACATCTTCTGCACAGGAAAATCACTGTATTTTCTGTTTTCATAATAAAAAATCTCCTTGCAGATATTATGGATACAGCTTTAAGGAACCGCTGATTAAATCGCTTCACGCCCCTCTCAGTGACGGATTTTCGAGGGTCGGAAGCGATGCCTATGGCTTTAATCAGCGTTTCCTTAATTCATGATCTCCGAATAGGGTACATATTATCATCAGCATTACCAAATACAATAATATTCCTTTTTTTCATAGCGGTCAAGCGGGGTTCGTACAGCACTTCCTTAATACTTATCCAAAGCAGCACACACTCATAAATAAGCAGAAGCACAGAATATATATTCATACTTTCCGATCCTCCTCCGCAAAGAATACACCGATTTCTTCAAATGAATTCAAACATTCCTCAGCATTATCACCGAACCAAAGAAACAGCTTCCTTTTGATCGGACTGTCAAGCAGAATATTTCCTTCTGCAGAAAGCCGTCTGTGATATATATACCGCATAAGCTCAGCCTGTTCGTCATTCATTTCATAATATGATCTCCAATAAGCCGCTGCGTCTGATTCATCATATATATACGGAAGAATAATATCATTGCTTATTCCTATCAGCTCCTTCTCAGACTGCTCCGACCATATAAGACCACCCCTGCCATAGAAAGCCGCAGAAGCCGAAGGCTGTACAGTCTCCGCCTCATCTGTCAGCAGATACTGCATGGCTTCATTTCCGGCAAGGGTACGTATTTCCTCATCAGCACCCTTCAACAGCTTATCTGTGATATCCTGCCCGCCTGCAATATATTTTTCATCATTTCGTATCAGACACACAAAACGATCATCAGAAAAGCTTATTACCCCCATCGTGCCTGCCATATCCTGAAACAGATAATTTAACCCGTCCCATGAGTGCTCAGCTGATAACATATCATACTCCCCCACCATTATCCCATGAGACACAGCAGCCATAATACATCTGTTATATATACTTTTCATATCGGTAAAACAAAAAATACGCTCCATTACTCCTCCGTCTGCGGTATAATTTATAAAGGCAGCAGTTACCTGTTTGCTGCGATAATATTATTTTATCAGATAATTTTTTATCTGTCAACTATATCCGAAAATTCAATGTTGTAATAAGCCGAAAACATTATCATAAGTTAAAGTGCTGTCGTATCACAGATATAAGGAACTGCTGATTAAATCGCTTCACGACCCTTTCAGTAAATTTTGCCGCAGCGGCAAAGGAATTTTCAAGCGTCGGAAGCGATGGCTACGCCTTTAATCAGCGCTTCCATAATACTCCTGATAACAGACTTTTCTCCGTATAATCCAAAAATAATCTGTTATTTTATCAATAATCTATTATTATATCTTGACAATCAGTGAAAAATTTATTATAATAGGTAAGTAAATGCAAGTTTAAAATGAAAATCATTCATTTTCATCAAAATAGTGAAAAGAGGTCACGGCTTATGCTTATCATAGACCGTATCGAAAACGGCTTTGCTGTTGCATCGGAAAACGGCATACGACAGGATATCCCGCTGAATGAATTTGACGATATCCCCAAGGAAGGCGATGTTCTCACCCGTCAGGACGGAAAATGGACGACAGACTGTGATAAGACAGCACAGCGAAAAAAACTTATCACCGAAAAACAGGACTCACTGTGGGAATAAAAAAGGCAGGTAATTTCTATGCAGAACAATTTGCTTAACAGACTTGAGGAGATGATCCCCGAGCTTTCAAAGGGACACAAAAAAATAGCTCAGTATATCACCGAGCATTACGATAAAGCAGCGTTTATGACCGCTTCAAAGCTTGGAAGCATCGTCGGAGTAAGCGAATCAACAGTAGTACGCTTTGCTACCGAGCTTGGATATGAAGGCTATCCGGAATTACAGAAAGCACTTAAGGAATTCACAGGCAACAAGCTGACAACAGTTCAGCGAATGAACGTTATGAACGATCGTCTTGCCGGCGAGGACGTGCTTTCAAAGGTAATGAATTTCGATGTAGATCAGATAAGACGTACTCTCGAAAGCATCGACAAGGACGAATTTTACCGCACAGTCGATCTACTTGCGGAGGCTGAAAATATATATGTTATCGGCGCCCGCTCCGCCTCTGTGCTTGCAAGATTTCTTGTATTCTATTTTAATATAATGTTTGACAATGTGAAGATAGTTCACACAACAGGAACAGCTGATATGTTTGAACAGATACTCAATATCGGTGAAAGAGATGTTATGATCGGAATAAGCTTTCCAAGATATTCAAAATATACCGTCAAGGCATTTGAATTTGCAAAGGAAAACGGCGCAAAGGTCGTAGCTATAACCGACAGCAGAATGTCTCCCATTGCGTCACATGCGGATTATCTGCTGCTGGCAAGGAGCGAAATGGCGTCCTTTGCGGATTCGCTTGTAGCACCCATGAGTCTGATAAACGCTCTTATAACTGCTGTAAGTATGCGTAAAAAGGATTATGTTTCCGATAATTACAAGCGGCTTGAGCATATTCGTGAAAAATATGAGCTCCCCGATAATTCGGAGGAGCAGGAATAAAAAGGATAAGTAACATGTACGATTGTATTATTATCGGCGGCGGTGCGGCAGGACTTATGGCTGCTGTTACAGCTGCTGACTGCGGAAAAAATGTTTTGGTGGCAGATAAAAACGACAGAGTGGGAAGAAAGCTTCTTATTACGGGAAAGGGTCGTTGCAACGTGACCAATAACTGCGGAAGAGATGATTTTATGGCAAATATCCCTGTAAATTCACGTTTTCTCTATTCCGCATATTCACAGTTTTCCTCCTATGACTGTATGGATTTTTTTGAAAAACTCGGTGTTCCGTTAAAGACAGAACGAGGAAACAGAGTATTCCCCGTAAGCGATAAGGCAGACGATATCGTCTCAGCATTTGAACGTGCAATATCGGAAAGAAGCATTACCGTAAAAAAAGGCCGTGTTTCCGCCTTGTGCATGGAAAACGGAGCAGTTACGGGCGTTAAGCTTAACGGAAATATTATAAGCGCAGAAAAGGTGCTTATAGCAACAGGCGGAAGATCATATCCCCGTACAGGCTCCGACGGTGACGGATATACCCTTGCACGTTCCGCAGGACATACCGTTACAACCATAAAGCCTTCGCTTGTTCCTCTTGTTTCGGAGGAAAAATACTGTGCTGAAATGATGGGTCTTTCCTTGAAAAATGTAACTCTTAAGCTGCACGATACAAAGTCGGACAAGATCATTTTCAGCGAAATGGGAGAGATGCTGTTCACTCATTTCGGTGTATCGGGTCCTTTGGTGCTGAGTGCATCAAGTCATATACGTGATATGGAGCGGGGACGATACAGAATATATATCGACTTAAAGCCTGCACTTGATGAAAAAACTCTTGATGCAAGAATACAGCGTGATTTTTCCGAGGGTGCAAACCGTGATTTCGGAAATGCTCTTGGAAAACTGCTCCCCGCAAAGCTTATTCCCGTTATTGTACGGCTTTCGGGAATACCTGCCGATAAAAAGGTAAATCAGATAAGCCGCTCCGAGCGTCTGAAATTTATGGAGCTTGTAAAGAAATTCCCCGTAATGATAAAGGATTTCCGCCCTGTTGATGAGGCTATCGTCACAAGCGGAGGAATAGCCGTATCTGAGATAAATCCCAAAACCATGGAATCAAAGCTTGTTTCGGGACTTTATTTTGCAGGCGAGGTCATTGATGTTGACGCATATACAGGCGGTTTTAATTTACAGATCGCATTTTCCACAGGCTATGCCGCAGGTATGAGCATGGGCGCATGGAACTGATCTGCATACAGAATAAAAAAGCTCCCCTTTGTGAGACTATGCAGTATGATAATATATACTGTACAGCCTCACAAAGAGGGAGCTTTTATAATACCAAAGTATTTTTATAGGTCACCTTTACGAAAGCGGTATAAGAAGCGTCACAAGAAAACCATCCTCACGATATGAACAGATAAGCTGACCGTTCATTCTTTCCATAAGCTGACTTGCATTATATAGCCCCAGACCGCTGCCGTCCTTACCTGCGGCATTGCTGCCCCTGTAAAAACGATTGGTCACAAGACCTATTTCCTCCTCCGGAACACCGCCGCCATGATCACGCACAGACATTTCAAGATATTCTTCACGGAAACGATATCTGATATCAATAGGTGTATCTGCATATTTATACGAATTGCTTATGATATTTCCGATCACCTGCGAAAGCCTTATACGGTCTGCAAATATCATACATTGAGGAACAGGCTCTTCACGTACAAGATTGCGTGAATCCTGCTCCCTTACCAGCTGATGCAGTATCTCCGAGGACTCATCACAACATTCGACCTGAATTTCCCCAAGCTCCTCCAGCGACGATGTAAGCAGATCGCTTACCAGCACATTGATCTGCTCCGCCTTCTGATGAATACTGTTTATCTTTTCAAGCAGATATTTATCCTCTGCCTTCACGCACAGCAGCTCACACAGCAGCTTTATGCCCGTTATCGGAGTTTTAATATCATGACTGAGAGAGGCGATCAGCTCCTTTTCCTTAAGCTTCAGAGCTTTCTCACGTTGCCGTGAGGCTTTCAGCTCCTCACGCATGATATCAAAGCTTTCCGTAAACTTACCGAACATATTATTCTTTTCAAGCATCAACGGTTCATCAAGCATACCGTATGCCACATTTACGGCAAACCGCTCCATTTTCCGAAAAGGACGTATTATAGTCCTCTGAACATAAATACCGTATATTATCGCCGCTGTAAGCATAATAAGCATCATAACACCCGATGCCGCCAACAGCCGAAGCCGTGTTCTGTAAAAGCTTGCTTCAGAAGGATCGGGAATGACTATCGTTCCCATAAATCTGCTTCCCTCATGAACACTCAGACAGAGACAGCCCTCACGAAGAGCTGCCTCTGCCGATCTGATATCCTTAAGCTTATTTTCAGCAGATGAATATATTATCCTGTTGTTACTGCCGAATACTATTATCTCCGTTTCAAAACGGCTTAAGTCAAGCTTTTCGGGAGATTCTATATTTTCCTTTACAGTTTCGGTAAGCTCGTTCAGCATAAGTACATCAATTTCCGATTCATGATATGAAAAGGTAAGCACTGTAAATATCCCGATGCCCGCAAGTATAAGTATCATCACAAGAAACAGCAGCTTTCGGTATTCCCTCATAAACCGTCACTCCTCCATGATATATCCTACGCCCCAGACTGTTTTTATAAGCTCGGGGGCATTGCTGTCCGCCTCTATTTTTTCACGCAGATGACGGATATGTACAGCAAGTGTTCCCTCACCGATGAATTCGTCCTCCCAGACATTTTTAAGAAATTCATCCTTTGAAATGACCCTGCCCCGATTTTCCAGCAGATAAAGGAGCATTTTGTATTCCATTGCCTTTAAGGACAGCAGCTCACCGTTTTTATATAGCTTATGAACAGCTGTATCAAGGAAAATATTATCGGTTATTGTTATTTCCTTTTTCTGTGTCTGTGATGTCCTTTCCTCCGAGGAATTATCCCTCTCGGACTGCTGACGTACTACTATGCTGTTTTCATAGCGTTTCAGTATCGCTTTGACCTTGGCAAGCAGAATATTCAGTGTATAGGGCTTTTTAATATAGTCATCGCCGCCGATATTCAGTGCTGTAAGGATATCATCATCGCTTGTTCTTGCGCTGATAAACAGTATGGGCATATCAAATTTCCCGCGTATCTGCTTGCACAGCTCAAAGCCTGAGCGGTCACCCAGATTGATATCCAGCAGAAGAAGTGATACCTGATTTTCATACAGGAATTTCTCTGCTTCCTCATAGCTTGTCACATAGGCAGTTTTTATATCAAAGATATTGAAATATTCCGCTGTAGTTTCAGCAATAGTTACATCATCGTCGATCATCAGACACTGATATTTCATCTGTATGCTCCTTTATTGAGTGATTTTTACAGTTCCGCCGTCCTCGCCCAGAAAAACTATCTTTCCGTTTACAGGGAGCGGAACATCGTTACCGTATTCCGTCATATAGCTCGAATAGGTCATACGGTCATAAGCGTCATATACATAAACTGACGCATTTTCAGGTATTTCAAGAGTAAGTGTTCTGTCCGATCTGTCTCCTGTGCTGTACCATGAAGCCTTTTTTGTATGCAGAGAAACCTCGGAAATATCATCGGGAAGTATTCCTATAGCGTCCTCTGAAATAAATTCCAGTGCAGCGGTGGTAATGTCCATTATCTCATATCCGTTTTCACGGCGCATTTCAATATCCTGCAGATCTCTGCCGCCGGGCATTGAAAGTGCTGACTGTGCATGATCGCTGTCCGTTATGACCTGACCGTTTACATATCCCCTTGCTTCGGGATATGTTTTAAGCTTCATGCATGACATATCCGAATATAAGGTATTTGAATATTTTCCCGAATACAGATAATATTTTTTGCCGTTTCTTGCGTCCCATGCCGCCTGTGCTTCATCACTTACAGTAATTTTTCCGCTGCGCTGCATATTGTATGATTTAAAGCTCATTCCATTACTGCCTATCTCCATATACTCATCTGAACAGATATAATCAGTGCCGCTGCGGTTTTTAAAATACACTGTGGTATGATTTTTTGACTGCACAGCATTACCCGATTCAACAGAACCGTCCATAAGAACAAAACTATCCTCTGTTGTATAAAGGAACTGCTTTATTTCAGGTCTGTCACCGCTGAGATCGGTGATCTGCATATATTTTTTATCAGGGAAGGATACAACAGCTACACCTCTGTCATAGAAATAAATATCCGCATAATCAAGATATTTATCCGGGACCGTATCAAGAGTCTCCTTATCCTGAGGCTTTGAATGTTCCACAACTGTACCATTTTCGGCAAGGGCAATATCCATAAGCGCCATTGCAAGCATCTGATTTTCCGAGCTGCTGCCGCCTGCGGACAGCACCGAAATGCTTATTTCCTCATCGGGAGCAACCAAAAGCATAGCATGCTGATTCTGAATATCTCCGCCCTTGCTGATAACCTGAACACCTGCATTTTCATAATCCCCATAGCTTACAAAATCCCAGCCAAGACCGTAGCTGCCCTCATATTCATCTGTAACAGCTGTTTTTGACATTTCCTGCTTGGAATTATCGGAAAGAAGGGTTGTATCCCCTTTGAAAAATGCACTGCCGAAACGTGTCAGCTCCTCCGCTGTAGAAAGAATTCCGCCTGAACCGATGTCCATACAGTAATCCTGCGCTATGGGGATATTGCCGTTTATAAATGTATCCGTCATTTCTTCTGTACGGAATGCATTCCACGGCGTACCTGTCTGCTGCATATCCAGAGGCTTGCAGATATTTTCTTCAACATAGTCTGTAAAGCTCATTCCCGATACATTTTCCGTGATAAGCTCCAGTAATTCAAAACCGTCATTGCAGTATGCGCTGAAATCGCCCGGGTCTGCCTTAAGCCGCTGTGATTTAAGCTCGCTGAGCAGAATATCATAAGGCGCTCTATCTCTGTCATTGAAAAGCAGAAAATCGCCCTGTGTAGTACCCATAAGCCCCGATGTGTGATCCATAAGCATACGTACCGTTATATCCTTATACCGAGGGTCAGCCATATAAAAATCAGGGAGATATTCTGTTACGGGAGCGTCAATATTGATTTTTCCCTGTTCGGAAAGCTGCATTACCGCAGTTGTAACAAACATCTTGCTGACCGAACCGATACATATCAGAGTATCATCTGTTTCATATTCCTTATTTATGTAAGACTGTTCCTCTGCCGCCGGTGCAGGAATTGCAGCTGTCAGAGTAAGCAGTACGGCAGCCGTTACAGGAAGTATTCTGTATTTTTTCATCTTGATCCTCCTTATTCGGTCATAAGCTCATAAACTGAGATAGTCTTTATCTTTCTTGCACCGATAAATGCACACACAAAGCAGAATATCAGCATTATAATATCCAACAGAATGACCTTCGGCATATCAACCCTTACATATCCGATAAAGCTTGTAAGAGGTTCTGTTATCAGAATACCGACAGCTGTACCGATGATCACGGAGATCGCTGCTGAAGGCGCAATACGGAAAGCAAGACGGAACATAAGCTCACGGGAGGTATAACCCATTCCCTTCAGTATGCCGAATTCTCTGCGTCCCCGACGGATAGCGGATTCCATAATAATAAAGAGGATTATCATAACAACTACTGCTGAAAGTGCCATAAATATTCCTGTAGCAATACGTATCGCTGCAACAACACCTGTTAGCTGAGTTTCAATGATCTCCTTTGTATTTGTGATCGCACTTATCATAAAGCCGCTGCTGCTGCCTGAGATAACTGTATTTCCCGACTGAATCGAATACTCTATATGAGTAACTCCGTAATTTGCCATAAGCTCGGCGATCTGCTTTTCTGCTTCCGCACGTATACGCTCCTCATAAGTACCGCTTACGCTGATCTCAGCTGCATCGGAAAGACTTCTGCCGTATTTTTCGGTAAGCTCATTTCTGAAAGCGTCGATATCCTCACCTTCATGAAGATAAAGCTCTATGGTATCATTGCGGTAGGTAGGGATAAGCCGACTGATACCGTCCTCCGTGATATATAGATTTACTCCTGCGTTCACACACGAGGTTACAAATCCGCAGACCATATAGCTTTTTTCCACATTGAGATATTCAAGTGTAAGACTGTCACCTATACTTACGCCCTTTACCTCCGCCAACTGATTTGTTATCATGATCTCATTAGCATGCTCGGGAAAACGTCCTTTTATGGGAAAAATATTTTCCGTAACATTAAAATCTGAAAATACTATCGGTATCATGATCTCTTCAAATTCTGTAATTTTAATAAATACATTATATCCCGATGTAGGCGTTGCCTTGCGTACCTGCGGAAACTGCGTAAGTTCCTCAGCAAGTGCATCGGTATCGGCGCAGGACATCATCTCAATACGAAGATCACTCATTTCCTGACCTGCCGTAGCACATATCGCATTAAGACCGTCATTGAAAAAATTAAATACAACAAAGCTGAAAACTACCGTCATTGCAGAAATAGAAATACATACGGTAAGACCAAGATTCTGTCTGAAATTCTGAACAAAATCCTTTAAGGCAAGGCGCAGATGAACACTTTTCTTTGTATTTCGGAGCGGAAAACGCTCTTTTCCGAAGCGGTGATCCCCCTGACCTCCTCTTAATGCATGAACAGGCGGATAATTTCTCACCATTCTTGCCCTGATAAGTGCGATAACTCCTACAAGGATAAATATAACAAGTCCCGATACGAAAATAAGTACAGGCTCTGTATCTCCGCTGCCTCTGTGCTCGGTAATAAGCTCGCCTGTGTGCAAAAGAACAGGAGAAAGCATAAAGCTGCCGCCGATACCCACAAGCACACCTGCTGCCGCTATTATAAGGTACTCAAACACATAAGAAAGCGTTATCTCCCATGAGGTATAG
>JAFUOZ010000081.1 GCA_017481565.1 Oscillospiraceae bacterium
AAGATGCCGTTGCGTGATGAGACCTCTATCCACGGCTGTGTTTCGCCGAAGTCTGCTGACTCATAAAAAACGCCTTGGCGGACATCTTCGGGGGCGATCCCTTCAAGCTTGTAATTCACGATAAGAGTTTCGCCGTCGGAAACTGCATCGATCAGGATAAAATCCATACCCTCGGGAGCGGAGTCTGTAGGCTCAAAGGTGCAGTTTTCGGTGCTGACGCTTATCTTTGCAAAAGCATCCTCGGGAAGCTCACCGTACATTCCCAGCATATCATTAAGCCAGCCCAGCTTTACCGCCGACACCGCCGTGCCGCACATTACCGCCGCCGTACAGATAACGGCAAATACAGTTCTGCTTTTTCTGACTGCTTTGCTGTGAGCCGAAGCCCGTTTTTTTGCACAGGCGGCTATATCCTTTTCGGCAGATATACCGTTCATTGCCGATCTCAGTTGGTTATTAAAATTCATATTCATATTCTCCTTTCAGCTTTTCCCTCAGCAAAGCCCTGCCCCTTGAAAGCCGTGTTGTAACGGTTGACTGAGGTATTTTCAGAGTCCTTGCTATCTCCTTTGTGCTTATGTCCTCATAGTAATGAAGCAGAATGACGGTGCGGTATTTTATGGGAAGCTCACGGACGGCGGTTATAATATCCGAATGCTCGGGATATTCAAAATCCGCCGAAGCAATGTCTGTTTCCTCTATTTCCTTGTCAGAAAGGAATTTACGCCGTCTGAGCATTTTCAGCGCCGCATTCACGGTCACACGGATAAGCCACGCTCTTGCGTGTTCCCTGTCCGCAAAGGGCTTTGTGCGGCAGTACAGACGGTATATGGCTTCCTCTGCGGCGTCCTCGGCGTCATGCTTTGAGCCGAGAAGCATATATGCGTGAGCGTACAGTCTGTTCACATTTTCCTCTGCTATCTCGTCAAGCTCGTTTTTCTGTTCCACAGCGTCACCTCCCGATGATTTTTCCGAAATATTCCGATATAAAAAACGTTTTTCATATTATAAATCCGTGAGATGGGGGATTTGTCTCATTATTTGTAAAAATTATGCGGATTTGCAATGGGGACAAATATAAGCAAGCCCTGAGAAAATCATATCTTTCTCAGGGCTATATACATTATAGTTTTATTGAAAATTAGTATCAAGCCATTTGGCAACACCATCATCATCGTTTGATGAGATAATACCCGAGGCATATTTCTTTAATTCCTGATGAGCATTCAGAACGGCATAGCTTTCGTCTGCCGCTTCAAACATATCTATATCATTTTTCCCGTCACCGAAAACAACTGTCCTTTCACATCTGAGTAATTCTTTAAGCTGCTTTACCGCATTTGATTTTGACGCCGATAGCGGCATAATTTCAAGCCATTGTTCATCTGTATATATATCTTTCTGGTAAACACAGTGAAACCTGTCTGAATATTTATCGTAAATCGGTTTTAGTTTCTTGGGCTCATCTATACAAGTAATATAAAATATATCACCGTTTAGTAATTCATTTGCTTTTTTCACGGCATTGGTTCGTATATCACCCTTTCTGCTTTCAATAAATTTTTTCATACCTGCCGTGCATAATTCGGGTACAAATGAAAACTTCTCTTTTCCGTCAATATATGCATATACAATTGGATATATCCTGCTTGCAAAAAGCTCCTCCAATACTTCATAAACCGTATTATAGAAATAATTTGCAAGAAGTATTTCTTCTGTTACATTATCAACTACGAATGCACCGTTATATACAATTAACGGGATTTTTGCATTTATCCCCTTTGTAACCTTCTTTGCAGTTATCAGGGAACGGGCTGTGGCATAGGAGAAAAGCATTCCTCGGTCTGTAAGAGAGTTGATAACATTGCTTGTGTATTCCGAAACAGTCTCATTGCTTTTTAACAGCGTTCCGTCCAAATCAGATACATATAAAGTTTTCAAGCTTAACTCCTCGCAGATTTTCTCATATTTCATACAGCAAATATCTGTCATATCCGCCTGCCTGTTTTATGAACTCCCTGTTCTCGTCACATAGCGGCATATCCTCGAAAAAAGCCGTTAGTGAACAGAGATAAAAATATATCGGACTGTGTCGGTAACTGAAACCTTCCCTGCCGTACCGCCCTTGAATGCTGTCGAACCACCTTTGCAGTTCTGCCGATGTGCGGCACAGTTCGGCTTCACCTATGACCTGTATATCCTCTTTGTTAGTGTTATCCACCATTGCCCGTGCAGTATTTATTGTCACGAACAGCCATGCATTAAGCTCAGCAAGCTGATTCGGTCTGTCTTTAAGTGATGTTTTTATTTTTTCATAAATTTCGTCCATTGTTCTCTCCTTTGCGTTATTTCTGTGATTAGTATCATATCCGTCAGATTTTATGTAAATACAAGTAAATTATATCAACTCTCCCCAAAAAAGTCAAACAAAACCATCCGCCTTTGACCATTAAAATCAAAAGCGGCTGTAATACTGATACTCAATATGCAGAATTAAGCTTGCTGCCCTTGCTTACGTCAACAGCGGTTGCGCCGAAATAGTTTACCACCTTTTTGCTTTTTGCGGAATTTATCAGTTCCTCAAAGGTTTCGTCACGCACACGCTCCAAGCGTTCTATAGCAAGCTTGTCGTTTTTCTTTATGACCTCCGTAAGCTCGCCCAGCTCACGGATCTTCTCCGAAAGCTCCAGCATTGAGCCCGAAAGCCCCTCTATCTCCTTAAAGGAGAGCAGAGCGTTTATAGTGTCCTTGCGTTCGATTGACTGGGAGTTTATCAGACTGCGCATTTCCATTGAGATACCGTCAACCTGTGTGACAATATCCTGCCTCTGTCTGATAAGATCGCCTACGCCGTCTATATCCTCGTAGATTATACGGGAGGTGATGTCGTTGTAATGTCTGAGCTGTTTTATTTTCTTATCAACAAGCCCAAGAAGTCTCGGATCCATAGCCTGCCTCCCCTGCAATTATTTTACAAGCTTGTTTGCCTCAAAAAATGCGTCTCTCAGGTCGGTTATCATGGGAAGGATCTCCTTGAGTATTTCAGGGTCCTTCTTCACATTTGCCTGAACCAGCCTTTCACGGAAATACTGGTAGAGCGCCGCAAGATT
>JAFUOZ010000008.1 GCA_017481565.1 Oscillospiraceae bacterium
AATGAGCTTACCGCCGAAGAATTTAAAGAATTATGGGAAAGCGTCTGGGGAGATGCACCTGCACCGAAGCAGATAAAGCTTGCTATGGAGCATACTTTATTCAGAGTTTCGGTCTATGACAATGAAAAACCGATAGCTATGGCAAGAATGATAGGCGATATGGGAATGTGCTATTACATCAAGGATGTTGTTGTCCGACCCGAATATCAGAAAATGGGCATTGGACGTATGCTTATTGATGAATTGCTGAGCTTTGTAAATAAAAATGGAATTGCAGGTACCGATATTTTTGTTGAACTGTGCGCAATGCCCGATAAGATACCGTTTTATAAAAAATTCGGTTTTGATATGAATGAAGCGCAAAGGCTTAAAATGATGTACAGGATAAAGGAGTGATACCGAAATGAGAAATGTAAAGGCTGTAAAGGTTGGCGGACTTACTCTTGACGGTAAAAAAATATATATCCAATCTATGCTGAACGCCCGTTCAGATGATATTGAGGGGAATGTCCGTCAGGCTGTTGAGCTTGAAAAGGCAGGCTGTGAGATAATAAGAGTATCTGTTCCCGATAAGGAGTCTGTAGCTCTTATTTCCGCAATAAAGGAAAAGGTGAATATCCCTCTGGTAGCGGATATACATTTTGATCATCGTCTTGCAATAATGAGTGCAGAAGCAGGCGTTGACAAGATCAGGATAAATCCGGGCAACATCGGAAGTATGGATAAGGTAAGGCAGGTCGCCGATATATGCAGGCAGAAGAATATCCCTATCCGAATCGGTGTGAATTCAGGCTCTCTTGAAAAGGAGCTGCTTGCGGAGTACGGTGCGCCTGTTCCCGAAGCACTTGTGAAAAGTGCGCTCCGTCATGCTGAAATGCTTGAAAAATGTGATTTTGATGATATAGTGATATCTATAAAATCCTCCGATGTGCCTGTTATGATAAAGGCTTACAGAAGTCTTTCGGAGGTATGCAGATATCCTCTGCATTTGGGCGTTACCGAAGCAGGCACCGAAAGAATGGGCGTGATAAAATCGGCAGTGGGTATCGGTTCACTGCTTTGTGACGGAATAGGCGAGACTATCCGTGTTTCACTTACCGATGACCCTGTAAGAGAAGTATATGCCGCAAGGGATATTCTCCGTGCGATAGGCAGGGGCAGCGGTGTCAGACTTGTGTCATGTCCTACCTGCGGACGTACAAGGATAGATCTTGTAGGACTTGCAAAGCAGGTTGAGGAAGCTGTTTCCGATATGGATAAGGATATCACTGTCGCTGTCATGGGCTGTATCGTAAACGGTCCGGGAGAGGCAAGAGAAGCGGATATCGGTGTTGCAGGCGGCGACGGCTGCGGTCTTATCTTTAAAAAGGGCGAGATACTCCGTAAGGTAAGCGAGGCGGAGATCGTTCCCGCACTTCTGGCGGAAATTGAAAAAATGTAACATATATATTCGATTTTGTATGGTTTTATGTACAATTTAATATATCGTTTATTATAAAAAGGAAAATCTGAAATATGGTTTTCCTTTTATTATTTGTAACATATTGTTGGTTGACATGCTATTGTATATGTGCTATAATAGGGAAAACGTATATCAGATACGTTTTAAAAGTTCGTCAATTATGACGAAAACGCATTGAAGGTGCATAGTATGGCAGATAAAAAGCTGAAACGTATATGTAAGAAATACGGTTTGTTTTTTACATCTGTTTTTGCTGTGCTTATTTCTGTGGGAATATGTGCTTATTCTGAGTTTTCGGATAATTCTGAGCCTGCTGTGCCTGTTATGGTTGAATATGAAGAAGAAAAATCCGATTATCTGATCGTTTCTCCTGAGACTCGTACGCCTGTTAATGAAGTTATGATCGATATCAACAAGGCTGAAGCTGATGATCTTACGCAGCTTGACGGTATCGGCAGTGAGATCGCAGAAAAAATAGTTGCTTATCGCAGCGAAAACGGTGATTTCAGTTCGGTTGACGGTCTGCTGGAGGTTAGCGGTATCGGTAACGGAAAGCTGGATAATATCAGACCTTACGTTTATGTAAGTGATGATGTTTCAGGCAGTGTATCAACGGAAACTGCATTTTCCGAACATTCTGATGTTCATGTATCGTCAGTGATATCAACCGAAACACAAGCTGTTGTTTCTGAAACCTTACTTGAAGCAGAAACTACAGTAATAACAGCTGCTGAGGTATTGTATATTGATATCAATTCGGCAGGTATTGAAGAGCTTATGCTGCTTGATGGTATCGGTGAAGCAACCGCAGAAAAAATTATTTCTTACCGTACCGAGCATAACGGATTTTCTTCAAAGGAAGAAATCATGAATGTTAAGGGAATCGGCGAAAAGAAATATGCTGCGATCGAGGATTTTATTTATGTTTCGGGTGTTCAGGTGACATCTGCTGCTGAATCCGAAAAAATATCTGTGGGCAAGATCAATATCAATACAGCCGATAAAGATGAACTTATGAGTCTTGACGGTATCGGTGATACCCTTGCAGACAGGATCATTTCTTATCGTACCGAAAACGGAGCATTTAAATCTGTTCAGGATATTATGAATGTTAAGGGAATAGGCGAGGGCAAATTCAACGCTATACATGACTATATATGTACTTAAATGCGTATTGTTAAATGTGAAAGGAAAAGAAAAACTATGAAAAAAATCGTTATTGCATTATCAGCTCTCATGATAGCTATGGCTATGACAGCATGCGGTGGTAAAACTGAGGATACAGCCGAGACAACAGCTGCAGAAACAACTGTTTCCGAAACAACCGTAGCCGATACAGTTGCTGAATCCGAGGAAACATCAGCTGAAGTATCAGAAACTGAAGCTGAGGCAGAGGCTACTGAAACTGAGGCTACTGAATCAGAAACAGAGGCTGTATCAGATGCTGAAACAGATGCAACAGAGAGCGAAGCAGCTGAAAATGAGGAAGCTGCTACCGTAAATCCTCTTACAGATATTGCAAATGCTGTAATTGCTGAGGGCGAATGGCCTGCTATGATGGAAATGACTGATGAGGCTATGCTTAAGGATTATTATCTTCTCGATCCTGCAAATGAAAATTATCAGGCTATGATCGTTATGATGTGTCCTATGAGTGCGAATATGTGCGAGGTTATCATCGTTAAGGCAACAGATGTTGCGGCTGCTGAGGAGGATCTTAATGCACGTCGTGAAAAGGCTCTTACAATGGACGCTTTCTATCCCGATGATGTAACTAAGGCTGAAAATTCTATTGTAGGTTCTTCGGGTGAGTATGCATATTTCCTGATGTGCGGAGATTCTGCAAAGGCTGAGGAAGCTCTTCTTGCTGCTATAGGTTGATAATCATGTGTGATATCAGCAGAGAACGGCTTTTTGAACGTACCGAGCTGCTTTACGGCAGAAAGGGCATGGAAAAGCTTTATAATTCAAGTGTGCTTATTTTCGGTATCGGCGGTGTGGGCGGTTATGTGACCGAGGCTCTTGCAAGATCGGGGATTGGCAGACTTGATCTTGTTGACAGCGATACTGTTTCCGTTTCAAATATCAATCGTCAGATAATTGCTACTGTTGATACGATAGGAAGGTACAAAACCGAGGTTATGAGGGATCGTATCAGTACTATAAATCGGGAAGCTGATGTACGTGTGTACAATACCTTTGTTACTCCCGATAATATTACTGAGTTTGATTTTTCAGAGTATACTTATGTTATTGACGCTGTTGATACTGTGTCTGCAAAGATAGAGATAATTCTTCGTGCGCAGGCGGCTGATGTGCCTGTTATCAGCTCTATGGGAGCAGGTAACAAGCTTGATCCTACTCGTTTTCGTGTTGCGGATATCTATAAAACATCGGTATGTCCGCTTGCAAAAACTATGCGGTATGAGCTTAAACGGAGAGGTGTGAAAAAGCTGAAAACAGTTTTTTCAGATGAACCTGCTGCGCCTCATGATCCGGAAGCGGAAAGCAGATTTTCTGCTGAAAATAACGGCAGAAGATATATTCCTGCAAGCAATGCTTTTGTGCCGTCAGCGGCGGGACTTGTTATTGCTTCTCAGGTCATAAAGGATATCCTTGGGAATTGCTGATTAAATCGTTTCACGACCCACTCAGAAATATAACAAATAAAAAAACAGAGCTTATCGTTGGATAGGCTCTGTTTATTTTGCATCTGAGGTATCATTATTATCTGCAAGACCTGTAATTACAACGTTAAAGGTACTTGTATCATAGGTCATGTCAAAAAGAGAACGTTCATTATCAACCTGAACAAGTGGTCTTAATGGCTGACTTGCATTGTTTTTAATTACTGTAGCATTTTTTTCATTTGAAAGAATAACGCGTGAGCCTGTAGGGTAGGGGGCTACCTTTCGGAGAAAGGCTCGTACAATGTTTTCGTCAAAATGTGTTCCTGTGCCGCCCATTATAAATTCAATGGCTTCATTTGGGGGGCTTGGTACGCGGTATGGACGATTTGATGTAAGTGCGTCATAAACATCTGCAACAGCAAGAATTCTGGCATAATAAGGAATACGCTCGCCTGCAAGCTTAAAAGGATATCCTGTTCCGTCAAAACGTTCATGATGGGCAATAATGCCAAGATAACAGTTATCGGGAACCAGCTTACGCTCTCGAAGATGATTTGCTGCATGAACAGGATGCATTTTTACAATGGAAAATTCTTCGTCGGTAAGTTTACCTTTTTTATTTATAATTTCGATGGGGATAGACACCTTTCCGATA
>JAFUOZ010000082.1 GCA_017481565.1 Oscillospiraceae bacterium
CTTGATTTTGTTTGCCCGAAGGCGTACAAGGGTACGTCGAGTGGCAAGGATTGTTCGTAGTATAAAACATAAAATTATTTGTTTTTTAGTAAATTTTGGGGTCCTGACAGGTTTTAATTCTGCAGAACCCCTTATTTTGTTGTTTTATACGGTCTTCGCTTTTTTTACATCCCCGGTGTGTTTTTTGATGTGTGATGATCTTATAGGATCGTTTTATTTATTATATTTATTACATTTATTATTCTGCGAGGGCTGTGAGCATTGTCATAATTTCGTCTACCGTAACGAGCTCAATATGCTCATCAAGCTGACTTACGAAGTAGCTGAGGCTTTCGATGCTTACCGTCCACGGATGTACGTTTATTATAGAATAACCGTCTGTGGAATTTGTGTCAACGGGGTAGGCGTTTACCGTCTGTGCCTGCTCTTCAAGCCACTGATGTGTGACCTGTGCCATATCTCCTGAGGGATGCCACAAGGACAGCTTATACGATACGAAGGGCTTGCCGTCAACGAACCACATTTTTCCTTTTCCGCCCTCATATCTTGTGGGGTCGAGGCTCAGCACTCCGCCCCTGATATTTTCGTATCTTGAGTAATACTTAAGTCTGTTTACGAGCTTTACCTCATCGAGCTCATTTTCAGGTGTGCTGTCAAGTATCTGCACGTATGAAAGATCACTCTTTGCCATTGCCGATGCCGTAAGGTCCGTAAACTCTGCCAGTGCATCCTCAGGGTACTGTGTGGGGTGCATATATCCTGCGCCTGACACGCCTGCCATAAAGCAGTCCCTTTCTCCTGCATCATTAAAAACCGTCTTGACCGTTACGGGTGACAGGTCTGCCATAAGAGGGGGGAATGACCACGTCATGGGGAAATCATTCTTAAGCGCTCTCTTCTGATAAAATTCCTTATATCCGTTTTGTATCCACTGCACGTTATCTCCGTCACTCATTACAAGTGCCACGTAGTGCTTACTGCTGTCGACCTTTACGTTCCTTTCAGCTTTCTGCGTGGGTAACTCCGTTTTATATGCAGATAAAATACTTAAATTCTGTGCGTGGTCCGACGGTATTATCATATTACCTACCTTTGATGCCTGATCCACGAATTTTACCTCGTATTTTACCCAGCCGAGCATAGGCGTATTATCTCCGAAATACTCCATAACTCTCTTTCTGAAAAGGCTTCCGTCAACGTCCTCGTCAATATAGAACGTGAAATATCCCTGCTGTATTGCAAGGTCGCGCACTCCTGATACCTCGTATTGCAGGTGGCAGGTTGCATCCTTACTGAACTTACTCTTATAAAGGCTGAAGAAGTGCCACTGAAAAAGAACCGTATAGACGTCATCCGACAGATCCTTTTTCTTTGTAAGCCCTGCATTTATTGCCATATCCTCAAGTGTATCGGGAACGGGCAGCCAGCCGTTGACTGCTGCAAGGTTCGTCGCCATATTAAGTCCCTCAGCCTTGGGGCTTTCCCTGTATAACGTATATCCTTTATCCGTTATAAGATAGCTGAATTTCTTCAACAGCTTTTCGGTCGTCCATCTCTCTCCCTTTTCGTCAACGTAGGAGAAATTAATTCCGCCCTTTTTCATTTCTTCGATAAAGCGGCCGTCCATTTCATTTGATCTTATATAAATTGCAGGTGACGTCTTTGCGACAATACCCTGAAGGGAAACTGCAAGATGCCTTTCTTCACGGGAAGAAAAGGTGCCTGCATCAAGGACGTACACCGTATCTGCAATAGTGTATTCCTCACATATATCGTAAAGCTCACTGATTTCTTCAAAGCTTCTTGCTTCGGGAATTTCAGGTGTGACAAGACCGAAAAGCCCGATAACTATACTCATAAAAAATGCAACTACAGAATCGAACATATAATCAACTCCTTTTTTTTAGTCTATCACCACGTATTATTTTAGTCAAGTCAGTTTGTTTTTCATTTATACAAATTTACCATTAATCTTCCTAAATTTGTTGATAAATGTATTTACTTGTGATAAAATGATAAAAAGCGCCCGTATATTCTGCGAAAAAGGGGGATGCTCTCCATTATAATCAGATGAGTGGATATTTTCACGGATAAAGCGGACAGCTTTAATAAAATAAAATTGGGCTAAGCCCGGAAAGAGGAATATATTATGACAGACGAAATCAGAATTGAAGGATTCGGTACTATTGACGACATCGGAACAGACAGCGATATTACTACAGACGTAACGGTTGATACTGTTGATGATACTCAGCCCAGCCTTGCACAGCTTGACGTATATGCAGACATCGTATACTGTCTTGATCTTACCTACAGTATGAAGCCTATTATCAACAAGGTTAAGGAAACAGCACTTACTCTTCACGAGGATCTCCAGAAGGTTATGTCACAGAACTATCAGAGAGAGATCAAGCAGCTGAGAATCAAGGTTGTAGGCTTCCGTGATATCTACTGTGACGGCGACTATGCACTGGAAACCTCACGCTTCTTCTATCTTCCCGACGAAGCAGCAGAGTTCAAGGCATTCGTAGACGGTCTTGAGGCAAAGGGCGGCGGAGATATTCCCGAAAACTCCCTTGAGGCTCTTGCACTTGCAATGCAGTCCGACTGGTGTACGACCATTGACGAGTCCGTAAGAAAGAGACATATCATAGTTATGTTCACAGACGCATCTGCACATCCCCTTGAGAAGGCAGCAAGCTACACAGGCACAAACTATCCCGAGAATATGCCCAAGTCCTACAGCGAGCTTGTAGACTGGTGGTGCGGTCAGGGATCTCTTTCATCAACCGGTAATGCAGTTACAATGGATCAGGTAGCAAAGCGTTTTGCTCTTTATGCTCCCGAGGGAAGCGAACCCTGGACAAATCTTGCAGACGATTTTGACAGCTCACTTACCAACTTCATCGAACCCAACAAGGGCGGCGCAGACATTACCACAACAGGACTTATTAAGATGTTAAGCGAAACAATGGCTTAATTTTGTAAGGAGATTATTTACATGAGTGATTATACCAAATTCGGAGATTTTGAGGACAGCTATCAGCAGGGAAGTCTCGGAACTCTGGACGTTTATGCTGACATAGTTTATTGTCTTGAC
>JAFUOZ010000083.1 GCA_017481565.1 Oscillospiraceae bacterium
ACGTGATTCGTATGAGGGAACATATCAACAGGCTGAATTTTTTTCAGCTTATAGCCGTTCTGAATAAGGAAGAAAACATCTCTTGCCTGAGTTTCGGGATTACAGGATATGTATATGATTTTGTCGGGAGCAAGTGAAACAAGAGACGCAAGAAAACGTCTGTCACAGCCTGCTCTTGCAGGGTCAAGGAATGCAGCATCACAGCTTACCTTTCGTGCCTTCATTTCGGAAAGGAATTTTCCCGCATCGGCACAGACAAAGTCTACATTCTGTACATGGTTTATATCAGCATTGATATATGCATCATTTACGGCGGAGCGGTTTATTTCAACACCGTATACGTGCTTTGCATGACGTGCAGCGATAAGGCTTATAGTACCTATTCCGCAGTAAGCGTCAAGCACGGTCTCCTTGCCTGTAAGCTCCGCAAGCTCGATAGCCTTGCGGTAAAGCACCTCTGTCTGTACGGGATTTACCTGACAGAATGAACGGGGAGATATCCTGAAACGTTCTCCGCATATTTTTTCTTCGATATATCCCTTTCCGAAAAGGATCTTTTCCTCCTTGCCAAGCATCATCTTGTGAGGGTCGGGATTTATATTCAGAACTACGGAAACTATTTCGGGGAACTTTTCGGTAAGTGCTTCGATAAAATGAGTCTTGGAGGGGAAACGGTCATCTGCCGCAACAATAACAGCCATTACCTCTCCCGTTGCAAAGCCTCTTCTTATCATAACGTGCTTTAAAAAGCCCTTTCCCGTCCGCTCGTTGTAGACGGGAATCTTCATTGAAATAACAAGCCGTCTTATCTCACAGATTATCTTATCGGCTGTTTCATCATCCAGAAGACAGCTGTCAACAGGGATAACATTTCCCGTTGCGGACTGAAATACTCCGCTGACAACATTCCGTCCTTTGAGACGAAAAGCAGACTGTACCTTGCTGCGGTAATGCTCAGGCTTTTCCATTCCGATTATGCTGCTTACACGGCAGAGCTTTCCCATAAGCCTTACTACCTTGATTTCCTTGAATTTAAGCTGCTCCTCATAGGTCATATTCCTGAGCTGACAGCCGCTGCATTTTTTATATACGGGACAATTTAATTCTTCCATTAATAACATTCCTTTCGGCAGTTATTTTCTGCGCTTTTTCTTTTTTGATGAAATAACAGGTTTTTCAAAGACGAACTCAAAACCGTCCTCTGCATCGCCTATAGGATATCCCAGAGCCACGGTAAGCTTTTGTGTAAGCTCTCTGTACCATTCTTTCCATTGCTCGTCGGGCATTGTTCCGCTTATCTGTATACCGCCAGACTCCACAGAGGCGGTAAGCTTAATATCTTCACCTGTCCACGAAGGACAGCCTGATATGATACTTTCGCTGTAAAAGGGCATACTTTTGTATATATTCCCAAGTATATCTGATATTTCATCGTCAATTATTGAGTAGTGTATGTTAAGTGTAACGTCATGAATATTCATACTTCATCATCTCCTTCAGTAAATTCATGCAGATTATTCCATGAATACTCAACAGGTTTTTTATATTCTGTTGTAAATTTAAAAATAACAGCTCCTTCAATATATCGTTTAGTACAATATCTGACCTTAGAAACATAAAATATCAGCTGCTGTTTCAATATGTCTGAAATATATTTATTGAATTTATGATTTGATTTTTCCGAAATTTCAAGAGTTGTGTTATAGGGCATATCATTTAGTATTCGGCGTATATTTTTGTTACAGGATATTTCCGATACAATATCTTCCATATACTTTTGATATAATAAAGTTTTATGCTTTTTTCTGATACGCTTATTCAAATCCTTCTCCCCTTCATAAACAGCGATACCGCATCGTGCGGTATCGCTGAGGGTTATTTTTTCTTGTTACTGCGGAATGTTTTAAAGAGAGAATGAGCCTCCTCACATTCACTTTCGGAAGGAACTTTTCCTCCGAAGCATACCTCCTCATAAAGACTGATAAATCCGCTTATGTCATGGACAGTATTTTCCTTTACCGAATCGGAAAATTCATGGGGAGCCATTGTTTCACCATTGATTTTGTTTCTCTTTGAATATATCTCATTCATTCTGCGGTAGATAAGAAGTATTGCATCTGTGCCGCCCTTTTTTATCTTGATTTCGTCCATTGTTACCTGAATAAAGGGGATAAGCAGGATAAATACCGCCGCAACTCCCGATACTCCGCATAATACAAGAAGTACATTGAAAAGTATCTCAGTATCAATATCAAAACCGTCATCGGACTGTGCTCTGTTTACTGCACCTATTGCATACATTGATGATACGGTAGGCTCAAAAACCATCCAGCCTGCATTCTGTATATATACCTCGGGATATGCATGAGAACCGCTTGCACGGATACGGAAAATATTTTCTTCCGATGTGATATCGGGGGAAAATCCCTCGGTATATCTTACGGTAAGTCCCAGAGAACGTGCCATAAGAGTATATGCAGTTGCAAAATCGGAGCAGGTGCCTGTTTTGCTTGTGAATACAAAATAGCTTGGAGAATCCAATGCAGCGGGAGCGGTATAATCCAGATCATAGGTATATTCTCCCGATTGGAAATGATCCTGAAGTGCAGATGCCTTCTGCCAGTCATATACACAGCCTGCGGTTATCTCAGCCGCAAGATCGGCAATATCCTGCGGTATAGCCGAAAGATTATCGGAATAATCTGATTTATATTCCTTAGCCTGTTCAAACTGATTCATAAAGCCGCTTACAGTTTTGCAAAGCTCGGTCTCGTTGTGTCTGTCAAGTGTACTGTAAAGCAGACCGAGAAATTCCGAGTATTCTTCATCTGTAAAATCTGCGCCGCCGTTTTCAAGCCAGAGATTTCTCGATGAAAATTCACGGTAATATTCATAGGTCACCGAATTTAAATGCCGTGAATCAAAGAGTGACTTTATATCAGTTGTTATCTGCTTGTGACGGGTATATCCGCCTAAGGGCAGCTTATCGGGATTATTCAGACCCGAAGCACGCAGGGGAGCTATCAGATAATTCGTTCTCTGAGTTGCCGAAAGAGGAACGATCATAACCTGTGCGGTTTCCTCCTGTGCAGATTCAAGCAGCAAAAGATCGTCTTTTACATATTCATTCAGCTTGGGTTCATAAGAAACCGCTGTTTTTACAGCCTTCAGCATATCATTATAATTAATGAATGAATTTTCTTCCAGATATGATGTTTCATCGGTCACGATAGTGCGGTATTTTTTCAGGGAGTACCAATATTTTTCATTTGGTTCATACAGGTCATAGCTTTGTCTGCGCATATAGATCAATTCATCGCTGAATACATCATAGAGAGGTGTATTGTCAAGCTCACGGTAGCTTTGTGAATTGCCCGAACGCTCACTTAAATATGAAAAGCTGTTTGATGAATTTCCGCCTGTTCCTGCGTCCATGAAAACATCTTCAAATTTGTCATAGTAGATAGCCTCGCCCTGCTTCGGTATAAGTGAGGATATCAGCAGAACAGCACAGGTTATGAATGCTATTGAAGCAAGCTGAGCATTTCTGCCGTGATATTCTCCGTTTTCCGATTTTTTCTTCTGTGTATTGATGATATATAAAGCGCCGTTAAGTCCTGCTATAAGAACAAGATAAAGATCGCTCATTTCGGAAAGCACCTTTACATATACCGCACAGGGAATAAGACTGCACAGCATAAGAAAGGAGGTCCTGTAAAGAATCACCGAGAAATAATATACCACCGAGCTTAAGAAGAAGGGGAACACAGCTACAAGCGCATAGAAATATCTTGGCTGAGAGGCACTTTCGCCGCCTGTCAGAAACCATTCATTGAAGCCTGCGCCCCAGTCATAAGAGAAAACACATCGGAACATTATGCTCAGTGCGGTAAATCCGAAAACAACATATAGAATGGCACCTGTAAAGCGATGTTTTTTTATGAATTCAAAGAAGAAATACATCAGCAGGATTATTATTCCCGACAGAAGATTATATACAGTCAGAAACCGTGAATCGTATATTCCCAGAATTGACGCATTTAAAATAAATGTAAGCAGAAAGGGAATGATGTATTCCCTTATTTTTTCGGATAATGCTTTTAGTTTGAAGTCCATCAGATATTCACCTTCCTGTCATCGCAGACATTCGGCGCTGCCGTCGGGAGAAAGAAGCCATACTCCCGCGGAATTTACGCTTTTATCTACGGAAGCCGCCGCTGCGGTAACTGTTGCGTCGGTTTTTGAAGCCGCTTCGCCGATCTCAAGCTGAGCTGCAAGGTCAGCATCGTATTTCGGTGTAAAGAACATCAGAGAGGAACAGCCCTTGCGGCTGTGAGCAGCGATCTCCTCTGTGGGAATACGGCTCGGAGCACCTGAAAAGCTGTATCCGCCAAGGCTGAGACGAAGCTGTTCAACATTTGCCTCGTCGGAAATTTCGGTGCATTGCCAGCCGTTTTTGGTGTAGTACCATGCGTCCGCTTCAAAGCCTGTGCGGACGATAGCCATAAGCATACCCAGCATATTTTCACCGCAGCATTCACGGCAGAGAGAGCTGTCCGAGCTGTCAAGGCTGTCAAGTATAACGGTATGCTTTGATGATGATATCTGATCGTCCAGACGTATCATAAGCCTGTCACGCTTTCCCGAAAGCTTCCAGTTTATGCGCTTTATGGGATCACCGGGGACATATTCCCTGTGTTCAAAGCCGGGAGTGCCCGTAAAGCCTATTGCTCTTGAATCCAGAGTTTCCTCGCTGTCATCATTGTGAGCCGCCGCATCATTCACCGTTTTCAGCAGGTCGGCAGATGAGGGAACATCTATGATATTCGGGATTATCTTTACGGGGAAGCAGCATTCCGATATATCGTTCTTTAGAGGAAGCTCGATCATTCCCGTATAATCGCAGACGGAAAGACCTTTTGCTCCCGCAGACGATGCGCTCCATATCTCAGCGGTATATTCAACGGTTACGGTATATTCCGAACGGGGATTTACCGTTGTCATGAAAAACGCCGAGGGAATTGCACATTTAAGTGAATCGCTGTCCGAAAGATATACCTTTACGGGAGGGGAGGGGATATATGCGCTGTTTTTCACGGTTATTTTAAGCTGAGCCGAGCTGCCCTTATAAAGCTCCGTATCATCTATTTCGGCAGATACGGAAATATATCTGCGCATAACCAGAGCTGTTATCACAGAGATAACAGGCAGCATTATCATTACAGCAAAAAGAAACCAGCCTGTGCGTCCGCTCAGAAACAGCGCAAAGCCTACCGTAAGCGCCATTGCGCCCAGGTAGTTTATTATTCCGTGAACGGAGCCCTCAGACTTACGCATTTGGCGTATTGGGTACAGCAACAGCGTCAAGTGCGGCGATGACCGCATTTTCGGAGCTGCCGTATTCGGACTTGCCCTTGGGTGCCAGCATGATACGATGCGCAAGAACAGGTACAGCCATAGCCTTAACGTCCTCGGGAGTAACAAAGTCCCTGCCGTTAAGGAAGGCGGCTGCCTTTGCTATCTTGTAAAGGGCGATGCTACCTCTGGGACTTACTCCCAGGCGGAGATTTTCATCATTTCTGGTATGATTGCATATTGCAACTATATATGCCTTTATGCTGTCGGTGCAGCGTATTTTCTTTACCTGTGCGATCATATCGGTAATATCATCGGTGGTGATGACAGCACCGATGGATTTTACGGGATTATCGTTTTCTGTACGCATAAGCACGGTCAGCTCCTCCTCAGGTGAGGGATAGCCCATGCTTATCTTCATGATGAAACGGTCCATCTGAGCTTCGGGAAGATGATATGTTCCGTAGGTCTCCACAGGGTTCTGTGTAGCCATTACCATAAAGGGCGAGGGCAGTGCATAGGTATTACCGTCAAGGCTGACCTGATGCTCCTCCATAGCTTCAAGAAGTGCGGACTGAGCCTTGGGCGAGGCACGGTTTACCTCATCGGCAAGAAGGAAATTGCAGAAGGCAGCGCCCTTGCGGTATTCCAGCTCATGAGTTTCGTTGTTTATCATGGAAAAGCCCACAATATCCGAGGGCATGATATCGGGAGTAAGCTGTATACGGTTGAATTCTCCGCTTACTGATTTTGCAAGTGAGGAAGCAAGCTGGGTCTTTCCCACACCGGGAACGTCCTCGATAAGAACGTGTCCGCCTGTAAGCAGAGCGGCAGCTACTCTTACGATAACGCTGTGCTTTCCTACGATTACCTTTTCAATATTTTCGATAAGTGACAGTGCCTTTGAATTATCCATAAAAATGTCAGTCCTTTCAGATAATTATAAATTCTATTACTTATTATAAACGTTTTGGCTTTATATGTCAATATAATGCAATGAATTTGATAAGTTATTACATTCATCGGCTGTGTAATTATTGTCATAATACAGACTGATAATTCAGTTTCTGATACACTGTAATTGTGTAAAGTGCAAATGTTACAAAAAAATAACAAATGCAAATAAAAAACCCCATTTGATTTGTTCAAGGTTCACAAAGATTTGACAAAATACAATTTGTATATTGCATTATTTGCGGTTTTCTGTTATAATTTATTCATAAGCGTATGTATGTATCGGATATAAAAACGTTTAAGTTAAGACTGCAATAAACGTTTTCGCTGTATATAAAAAAAGGAGATGTAAGATTGTGAATGACCTTATTTCTGTAATCACCGATAAATGCGTCGGCTGCGGTGCCTGCGTAAGAGTATGTCCTGCGCCCGAGGCAAATGTTTTCAAGTTCCTTGAGGGCGGCAGAAGGGTTGTTGAGGTAAACGACGATAAGTGTATCGCATGCGGAAAGTGTCTGCATGCGTGTCAGCATAATGCAAGAGATTATGAGGACGATATTGAAAAATTCTTCAAGGCTATACGTGACAAGAGAGTAGTTCTGCTTGTTTCACCTGCAATAAAGACAGCCTTCCCCGAAACATGGAATCAGATACTCCGCTGGATAAAGCAGGAGGGAGTATATGCTATCTATGATATGTCCATAGGCGGAGATATCTGCACATGGGCAACACTGCGTTCATTTGAACAGGGCAAGATAAAGAATGCGATCGCTTCCCATTGTCCCCCTGTCGTAAATTACATAACCACATACAGACCCGACCTTGTAAACGAGCTTTCTCCCGTTTACGGTCCCGCTGCCTGTGCGGCTGTATATATAAGAACATATCTTAAGGTGAATTATTCCGTAGCGGTGCTTACTCCGTGCGTAGGCGCAAAGAGCGATATGGGCGACAGCAATCTTATTGATTTTGTCATCACCTTCAAGCGCCTTGAGGAGCATCTTTCAAGAAAGAGAGTGCATTTCCAGAAGGCTGCCGATGCTGTTCTGAATTATGATTTTGAAGGAGAACCCGGTGTTCTCGGTTCTATCATGATACGTCCTTCGGGACTTAGAGATAATCTCTGGGTAAGAAATCCCGATCTGAATATTTCGTCAGGTGACGGAGTACAGAGTGTTTATGATGATATTATCGAATACGGTGCAACACCCGATCATGTTCACCCTGCACTTTATGACGGTATGTCCTGTGAATACGGCTGTTCAAGAGGTCCCGGAATGGACTGGGACGTAAGCCGTTTTGAGATAAACCGTATCCTGCATGAAATGGAGCTTGAGGCAAGATCACGCCGTAAGACAGGTATCATGAACGGTCCCGACAAGCAGTTCAAGCAGTTTGATGATATCTTCAATATAAAGAGCTTTATGAGGACCTATAAGGCAGAAAAGGCAGAGGAAAAGCCTGCACTTTCCGAGCTTAATCCCGCATTTGAGAGCATGGGCAAGACCACCGAGGAATCACGTAAGATCAACTGCGGCGCATGCGGAAACAAGACCTGCCGTGATATGGCTGAGTCTATATTCAGAGGCTGCAATATTCCCGATAACTGTATCATGTTTGCACAGTCTACTCTTAACGGAAATCACCGTGAAATGACTGTAAGATACAGCGAGATATCCGATATTGCAGGCAAGGTGGGAGATTTTGCCACAAAGCTGCTTGCGGATATTGAGAATATCTATGCAAGCCTTTACAATATCGATGATTCCAATCGTCAGTCACAGTCCCGTTCTTCCATTGTAAGAGATATCCTTTCAAAGATCATCGGCTTCTGTGAGAATTCGGAATATATCGATGAAAATAATCTGCCTATCCTTGTATCGACCCTTGAAAAGCTGCAGACAGCTATGGAGTCCCTCAACTACATCATTGATGAAAGTGCGGCTAATTCCACCACTATCAAGGAGGCTATGCAGGAGGTTGCGGACGCAACCACCGAGCTTAATGTTATGGTACATGAAATGCTTGATACCACCGAAAGCAAGTATTGATTTTTAAAATAACACATAGAAAAAGCTTTCTCTGTTTGATTTCAGAGGAAGCTTTTTTTGTTGGAAATATTCAAATGTCATATATTGACAAATGAAATAATATGTGTTAAAATATAATCATATAAAATGTAATATCTGAGTTGTTAATATATTGTCAATCATTATCTTTTTGATAAGGACGTGATATAAATGGCAAAAGAAAATCAAAACAGTAATTCTGAGAGAATACATCAGATCAAGATGACTCTTATCATCGGATATGCACTGATAATCGTTGCTGCAATAATGATCGTTTCTGTTTTTTCGGTATCAAAGACTACCGAAATAATGGAAGAAAAGGTAAGCAGCATGACAGCAGCTATAAATGTTCAGCTTAAGCTTAATATCGAAAACTATCTGTCAAAGCTTGAAACGACGGGAACTCTTATTTTTGCGACTCCTGAGGTTTATGAATACGACGCTGTAAATCCTTCCGAGGACGGATATGAATCGCTTAATACAGAGGATATCATAGGTGATAAGCTTATGGAGCTTTGTATTATGGAAAACTATGTTGACTTCGGAATAGTTTACAGCAATAATCATTATGTAGGAAAGCTTTCCAACGGAACAGCGAGCCTTTTCGGTACAGAGCTTTATGCACAGCTTGAAAATATCATCAGCCGTGATCGTACAGAGGACGGCTGGGCAACAGGCTGTATGGGCGATTACAAGCGTATCTATTATGTAAAGCGTGTAAATGAAAACGCCGTATTTGTTGCATCGTTCTATACAACTGAGCTTGAAAACGTTTTTAAGCTTCCCGAGGATATGAGCGATGTGACAGTGCGTCTTATCGATGAGGGTAACAGCATTATATATTCCTCTGCAAATGACGAAACAGGTTCCTTGCTTTCGGGCGATATTGCCGTAAGGATTCAGGACCTTTCCTCAGCGGCTTTGGTTGATGCGGAGTATCTTATCACGGTAAATACCTGCGGAGAAACAATGCGTGTAATATGCTCGGTGCCTACATATATAATCCTTGATGAGCTTAAGGTGATACAGGGCAGTACAACGGTTATTGCCTGCTTTGCGGCTGTTCTTGCGGTGGTAATGGGTATCCTGCTTTCAGTGAAGATAACCGATCCTGTGGGTACGCTTGTTTCCGACCTTGACAATAAGGCAAAGCTTGACAGACTGACGGGAATATATAACAAGAAATCCTTTGAAGAGGTTACGGAAAAAACTATTTCCGAACTTAAGAGCAGCAAGGAACTGGGTGTTCTGTTTGTTCTTGATGTGGATAATTTCAAGGGCGTAAATGATAATCTGGGACACAGCTACGGTGACAAGGTGCTTGCGAATATCGGTACTATACTGAAAAATACATTCCGTTCCTGTGATTATCTGGGAAGAATAGGCGGAGATGAGTTTGCGGTATATATGAAAATATCGGGTCATGAAAAAAATCATTGTGAAAAGCTGATAAGGTCAAGATGTGAGGAGCTTTGCGCCGCATTCCGCAGCAATTACACAGGTGATGACAATACCTATAAGATATCCGCAAGTATAGGCGCCGCAGCTGCTCCCGAATACGGAAACGGCTTTGCCGAGCTTTATAAATGTGCGGATAAGGCACTGTATGCATCAAAGAAAAAAGGTAAGGACACTTATACCATATACAGCGGTTCGGAAGAAAGGGCAGGTGACCCCGATGAAAGCTAAAAAGGCAGCAGCACTGTTGTTATCGGGAAGTATGCTCTGCGGTCTGACAGCCTGCGGTCAGCATGAAACAGTGGTGACCGAAAATAAGGAAAATATCGTTATCTCACTGTCATGGTGGGGAAATGATGTGCGTAATGAGTATACCATAAAGGCAGCACAGAAATTTGAGGAGCTTAATCCGGGAATAACCGTAAAATGCAATTATTCCGAATGGTCAGGCTATCAGGTGAGAAGCAATGTGCAGATGGTTTCCAATACGGAAGCTGATGTAATGCAGATAAATTATGCATGGATAGAGCAGTATTCTCCCGACGGCATGGGCTTCTATGATATTAATACTCTTTCCGATCATGTTGATCTTTCAAATTTCAGGCAGTCAGATATTGATTTCGGCATGAAAAACGGCCGCCTGAATGCACTTCCCATTGCACTTAATACTCAGACTGTATATATCAACAAGACTCTTTATGATGAATACGGTCTTGATATACCGAAAACATGGGACGACGTTTTTGCGGCGGCAGAGAAAATGAACGGAGAGCATTATCCGCTTGCGGTAAATAATAAGGCGGCGCTTTTCTACATGGTCGCCTATGCGGAGCAGACCTCAGGTAAGGAATTTATAAAGGAGGACGGCTCCCTCGGTTTCGGTGCAGAGGAATTCAGCATCATGCTTGAATTTTATAAGCGGCTGATAGACGCAGGCGTAACTCCTCAGGTTGAATATTTTGAACGTATCAATAATGATTCGGGAATGTATGCAGGTACTCTGGCGTGGCTCAGCGATGCTTCGTCCTACATGGGCGGAGCGGAAAAGGCAGGCTATGAGGTAGCTATTGCGGATTATACATCTTATGAGGGTGCGGATAGTCTGGGCTGGTATACAAAGCCTGCTACAATGTATGCGATCAGCGCAAATACCGAATATCCCAAGGAATCGGCGATGCTTCTGGATTTCCTTCTTAATTCGGAGGAAATGGCAGAGCTGCAGGGGGTTGAAAAGGGTATTCCCATAAGCAGCTCGGCAAGAGCATATCTTGAAAAATCAGGAAAGCTTACGGGACTGCAATATGCCGCTTTTGAAAAAATGAATGAACATTCCGATAAAATGAAGGTTATCAGTCCCTATATGGAAAATACCGATATTTTAGAGTTTGTTCAGGAAAGCTGCAATGCGGTCTATTATGATAAAATGACAGCGGAGGAAGGCGGAAAAACCCTTTATGAGAATGTGAATAATGTTCTTAAGAAGCTTTCGGAATAACCGCTTGAAAGCTTTATGTATCCTGCACTGTGAATTTTATACGGTGCAGGATTTTTTATTCGGTTTCCTTAGATTTACATTAGAATTTGATAAAGTCTATTTACAATTATTCTTTATTCTGATATAATTTAATCAGCGGTTCCTTAAAGGACGGAGAGAAAAAAAGATTAGCACTCTCTGTAATAGAGTGCTAATTTTCTCTTGAAATACATATTATTATCACAGAACAAACACAATAGTGGAATATAATCAAGACAATAAAAAAATACCCGTTCCGAAAACGGAACAGGTATTATTGGTGGAGATGACGGGAATCGAACCCGTGTCCGAAAACCAATCCACACGACTTTCTACGAGCGTAGTTTGTCATTAACGTTCCCTCGCAGTACGGCAGACAAACACGCCGTAAAGCTCAGTAGTCTGTATTACATCGTTACGGACACAGACAATTCCGTAAGACGTTCACCGTTGTCGACGCCTGACATCCGGTCACGGTACTCCGGAGCAGACGAGCCGCACTTAGGCAGCTAAAGCAAAATTATTGTTGTCGTCTAATTTTAAAACGTGTGCCGTTTAAAGAGAATGACACGTCCTCTGCTCGCTTATCCTGCTTCACGATCCCCGTCGAAACCTTTACATCCCCATGCTGAGCGGAAAAGGCTGTCAGCGGTTACGCTCCTTAAGAGCACGGTCAATATCGCGCTTTGCAGCTTTTGCGGCTAAGTCATTGCGCTTGTCATGAAGCTTTTTACCCTTGCAGAGACCCACCTGAACCTTTACTCTTGAACCCTTGAAATAAAGGGAGATAGGAATAAGGGTGAGACCCTCCTGCTTAAGCTGACCGAGAAGCTTATGAGTTTCACGCTTGTGAAGAAGCAGCTTTCTTACACGGAGCGGATCCTTATTGAAGACATTACCGTGATCGTATGGAGAAATATGCATTCCTCTTACGAACATTTCGCCGTCATCAATGGAGCACCAGCTGTCCTTAAGATTGACACCGCCTCGTCTGATAGACTTTACCTCGGTACCTACAAGCTCGATGCCTGCTTCATAGCTTTCAAGAATAAAATATTCATGACGAGCCTTGCGGTTCTCGGAAATAACCTTGATATTGCTTTTCTCCGCCATAGCAGACACCTCCTTCGTACCTTAGTACCTGTGATTATTATATTATAGCTCAGGGAAAGCGTTTTGTCAAGTGTTTTTTATAAAATTAAATCGCATTATCCGACTTATTATTGAATAAGTGATGATATATTATAAGCTTAATTTTATCAATGACCTTGATTTTTACAGAAAATCAGGTTATTATATTAAGGAAGCGCAGGTTAATGCCGCATGCATCGTTTCAGACCCATGAAAATGCCTTTGCCGCAGCGGCAAAATTTACTGAATGGGTCTTGAAATGATTTGATCAGCGGTTTCTTAATAACAGCTTTATATAAAATTTATATTAGGGGGCAAAATTTATGAACATGCAAAAACTCACTAAAAAATCCATGGAAGCGTTACAGTCTGCACAGAGTCAGGCGATAGAGTATCAGAATATGAACGTTTCTCAGGAGCATCTGTTTTATGCACTGCTTACTCAGGAGGGCGGACTTATTCCTCAGCTCTTTTCAAAGCTTGGTGCCGAAAAGGAGCTTGCAGATGCGGTTCTGAAGCTTATCTCTGCAATGCCGAAAGTAACAGGCAGCGGACGTGATATGAATACAGTCTATATATCTACCGACTGTGAGCGCTGCTTCAATGAAGCCGAAAACGAAGCAAAGCGCATGAATGACGATTTTGTTTCCGTTGAACATATCGTGCTTTCACTTTTTGAAACGGGAAATGACAAGCTGAAGGAGATCTTCAAAACCTATGGTATTGACAAAAACAGCTTTTTACAGGTGCTTTCCGAGGTAAGGGGCAATCAGAGAGTGACAAATGATTCTCCCGAGGATACCTATGATGTACTTAAAAAGTACGGTCAGGATCTTGTTGAGCTTGCGAAAAACAATAAGCTTGATCCCGTTATCGGACGAGATACCGTAATAAGAAACGCTATCCGTATCCTTTCCAGAAAGACAAAGAATAATCCTGTTCTTATAGGTGAACCCGGTGTAGGTAAGACCGCTATCGCCGAGGGACTTGCCCAGAGGATCGTAAGGGGAGATGTTCCCGATAATCTTAAGAACCGCAGACTGTTCTCTCTTGATATGGGCTCGCTTATTTCGGGCGCAAAGTTCAGAGGTGAGTTTGAGGAGCGTCTGAAAGCGGTACTTACAGAGGTAAAGAAATCAGATGGAAGGATCATCCTCTTTATAGATGAGCTGCATACTATAGTAGGTGCAGGCAAGACCGACGGCGCAATGGACGCAGGAAATCTTCTTAAGCCTATGCTTGCAAGAGGTGAGCTGCATTGTATCGGTGCAACCACCCTCAATGAGTATCGTCAGTATATCGAAAAGGATCCTGCTCTTGAAAGACGTTTCCAGCCTGTGCTCGTTCCCGAGCCTAATGTTGAGGATACGATCACTATTTTAAGAGGTCTTAAGGAGCGCTATGAGGTGTTCCACGGTGTAAAGATACAGGACTCCGCACTTATTACAGCTGCAGTTCTTTCCAACAGGTACATCACCGACCGTTTCCTGCCCGATAAGGCTATTGATCTGGTTGACGAGGCGTGTGCCCTTATCCATACGGAAATGAATTCCATGCCTACCGAGCTTGACGATATTTCAAGACGCATCATGCAGAAGGAGATCGAAGAGACGGCTCTTAAAAAGGAAGAGGATAAGCTTTCACAGGAGGAGCTTGCCGAGACCAGAAGAGAGCTTGCCGAGCTCCGTTCCGAATTCAGCGAAATGAAGGCAAGGTGGGATTCGGAAAAGCAGGCTATCAATAAGCTGCAGAAGCTCCGTGAGGATATTGAAGCGACCAACGGACTTATTGCAGAAGCAGAACGTAACTACAATCTTGACAAGGCAGCCGAGCTTAAATACGGCAAGCTTCCTCAGCTGCAGAAGGAGCTGGAAGCAGCCGAAGAGGCAGCGGAAAAGAGCAAGGGAAATACACTGCTCAGAGACAAGGTCACAGACGAGGAGATCGCACGTATTGTAGGCCGCTGGACAGGAATTCCCGTATCCAAGCTTATGGAGGGCGAACGTGAAAAGCTGCTTATGCTTGAAGATATCCTTCATCAGAGGGTTATCGGTCAGGACGAGGCAGTTGAAAAGGTAAGCGAAGCTATCTTAAGAAGCCGTGCAGGTATTCAGGATCCCGACAGACCTATCGGATCGTTTATGTTCATGGGTCCTACAGGTGTAGGTAAGACCGAGCTTGCAAAGGCACTTGCCCAGTCGCTTTTTGATGATGAAAAGAATATTATCCGTATCGACATGACAGAATATATGGAGAAGCATTCCGTCAGCCGTCTTATCGGAGCACCTCCGGGCTATGTAGGCTATGAGGAGGGCGGTCAGCTCACCGAAGCGGTACGCCGCAAGCCTTATGCGGTAGTTCTCTTTGATGAGGTGGAGAAGGCTCACCCCGATGTATTCAATATACTTCTTCAGGTGCTTGATGACGGACGTGTTACCGATTCACAGGGCAGAACCATTGATTTCAAGAATACTATTATTATTCTCACATCAAATCTGGGTTCTGATTTCATTCTGGACGGTATTGACGAAAACAACGAGATAACATCGGAAGCAAGGGAAAAGGTTGAAAAGCTTCTTAAGTCCCATTTCCGTCCCGAATTCCTTAACCGTCTGGACGAGATCGTGTTCTATAAGCCGCTGTCAAAGAAGGAGATATATCCTATCATTGATCTTATGCTTGCGGATCTGGAGCGCCGTCTTAAGCCTAAGCAGCTTTCGCTTACTGTTGATGAAACAGCAAAGTCATATATTGCCGAAAACGGATATGATCCCATTTACGGTGCAAGACCGCTTAAGAGATTTATCCAGCGCAGTCTGGAAACCATGCTTGCAAAGAAGCTTATAGCAGAGGATATCGCACCCTATACCGAGCTTATTGTAAAGTGTACTGACGGACAGCTTGTTATCGAAACAGCTTTGTCGGAAAATAAATAATAATGAGTAAATCTGCTTGTCGGAAAGCTGTTATGTAATTGTTTTCTGCAGTTTTCCGACAAGTATTTGCATTTTTGTTGTAAATAATATAGTTAAATTATGAAAAGTGAGAAAAATTTATAAAAATGCTTGACAAAATCATATAAGGTATGATATAATATTGAATATGAATTATGCTGACTTAGTATAATTTAACGGAGGTATAGATAGTGAATGCATTTGTAAGGGGAGCCGTAAGGCTTGTATACCGTATGTTCTATAACATTCATTTTGAGGGGATAGAAAATATTCCCGAAAATGAGGGTGTTATCATAGCATCAAATCATCGCAGCTATGCCGATCCGGTACTGCTTACTATGTATATGAAAAAGCCTGTCAGATATATGGCAAAGGAGGAGCTTTTCAAAAATAAGCTTTTCGGTGCTTTTATAAAAATGCTGGGTGCTTTCCCCGTAAGAAGAGGAAAGGGCGATATGCAGATAATTGAGGACAGTGTTGACATAATAAAGCAGGGTCATAATCTTGTTATTTTTCCCGAGGGTACCCGTGCCAAGGAAAATAAGGTGGGCAAGGGTAAAACGGGCGTTGCGATGATAGCTGCAAAGGCGGGCGCAGACGTTCTTCCTGTGGGAATATGCTTTGACGGTCCCAAGCTGAAATTCAGATGTAAGCTCACCGTGAAAATCGGTAAGCTCATTAAAGCGGAGGAGCTTTCGGTTACAGGAACAACTCCCAAGGAGCTTAAGGGTGTCAAGCGCAGGATAATGGACGAGATAACAACGCTTGTTGAGGGTCAGCCTCATGAAAGCCGTACAGAAAAGCTTTCGGAGGTGGATCTGTCTGGAAATCAGAATAGCTGATAAGGCAGGCTTCTGCTTCGGTGTTGACCGTGCGGTGAAGCTTGTATATGAATCTCTTGAAAAAGGGTGTACAGTGACTCTCGGTGAGATAATACATAATCCCGATGTGGTATCCGATCTTTCCGTAAGGGGAGTAAGGGTGGTTGAAGCTGTTGATCAGATAAGGGACGGTGAAACGGCGGTTATCCGTTCTCACGGTGTATCGGCTCAGGTCTGCAGACAGCTTGAAGACAGAGGGATATCCTATATCGACGGTACCTGTCCCTATGTAAAGCGTATACATAATATAGTCCGTGAGAAATCAGAAAGCGGATATATCGTTGTTATTATGGGTGACAGTGAGCATCCCGAGGTACAAGGAATCGCAGGAAATTGCATAAATGAGCCTGTTATCATAGCTGATGACAGGGGACTTACGGAATTTCTGAAAAAAAATAATGGAAATTCGCAAAAAAGACTTGCATTTGTTGCTCAGACGACGTATAATATAAATATGTGGTCTGTCTGCAAGAAGCTTATTGCTGAATATATCGGTGACTGTGAGATATATGATACTATCTGCAGTGCTACAAATGACAGACAGAATGAGGCGGCTGAACTGGCTGCACGGTCGGATATAATGATCGTTGCCGGCGGAAAAAACAGTTCAAATACCCGAAAGCTGTATGATATATGCAAAAGGGTATGTCCGAAAAGTTTTCTTGTTGAAAATGCATCGGAGCTTAATATGATCGAAATGCTGAAAGGCTTTTCAGATATAAGTAATGTCAGAATTGGCATTACCGCAGGAGCATCGACTCCTGCACACATAATCAAGGAGGTTAAAAACCAGATGAGCGAGAAATTACAGAATATGGATGAGGACTTCAACTTTGAAGAGGCGATCGATGCGTCCTTCAAAAGATTATATACCGGTAACAGGGTGAAAGGATACATAACTGCTGTTAATAATACAGAAGCTATTGTTGATATCGGCACAAAGCAGACAGGTTATGTTTCTCTCGATGAGCTTACTGATGATCCCTCACTTAAGCCCGCTGATGTTGTTAAGGTTGGCGACGAGGTTGAGTTTATTGTCCTCAAGGTAAACGATGCGGAGGGTTACATCAACCTTTCCAAGAAGAAGGTAGACGCTATGGTTGGCTTTGACAAGATCGTTAAGGCTAAGGACGAGGACGCAGTTCTCGAGGGCGTTGTAATGAGCGTTGTTAAGGGCGGCGTACTTGCAAGCACTAACGGCGTTAAGGTATTTATCCCTGCATCACAGGCTACAATGCGCCGTGATGAGAAGCTTGAAGAGCTTGTTAAGAAGACTGTAAACTTCAAGATCATTGAAGTAAACGAGCAGAAGGGCAAGGCAGTTGGTTCTATCAAGGAAGTTCTCAAGGCTGAAAGAGAAGCTGCTAAGGCTAAGTTCTGGGAGTCTGTACAGGTTGGCGATAAGTTCAAGGGTGAAGTTAAGTCCATCACTGATTACGGCGTATTCGTTGATCTCGGCGGAATTGACGGAATGGTTCACATTTCCGAGCTTTCATGGAACAGAATCAAGCACCCCTCAGAGGTTGTTGCTGTAGGTGATGTTCTTGAGGTTTATGTTAAGGATCTTGATAAGGATGCTAACAGAATTTCTCTCGGCTACAAGAAGGACGAGGATAATCCTATCGTTAAGTTTGAGAATGAATACAACGAGGGCGATGTAGTAAAGGTTAAGATCGTTTCTATCACTCCTTTCGGTGCATTTGCTCAGATCATTCCCGGTATTGACGGTCTTATCCACATCTCACAGATCGCTGACAAGAGAGTAACAAACGTTAAGGATGTTCTTTCTATCGGTGATGAGGTTGATGCTAAGATCACAGAGATCGATTCCGAGAAGAAGAGAATCAGCCTTTCTATCCGTGCACTTCTCGAAGAGAATGCAGCTGAATCTGACGCTGAATAATTGATTTAAAAGCATAATTAAGCCGTTTCCGATGATTTCGGAAACGGCTTTTTTGTATATTTTTTACAGACGCTCTTCATTTTTACTATATTCTTTGATAAGAACAGTTTCGCAGGAAATACCTTCAAGGATATAGGGGAGCAGAACAGATATAGTGCGGTGATCTTTGTAGGATATGTCTTTATATGCGAACGGATCGCCTGATGAGGTAAGAGGATTTTCTGTTATATACAGATTCCATGTTACACCATCTATATTGAATTTGCATTTTCCGCTGCTGTCTGTATTAGGGTATAATTCAATATATGCACCAAATGTTTGGTGAGAAAAATTATATTGATATTTATAATCCCAAGGTATTCTGTCAGGATTTAATGATATCCCTCCAAGATTTTTGCGCTTTTTGAGTTTGTAATTTGTATATATATCAAATTGGGGGTCACCCTTAAAGAATGATTCCAACCGTTTATTTATCATGCCTATAAGCTTTGATTCAGAAATATTTTCTGTTATAATTCCATACTCCGATGCCATAAATTATCCTCACTTTTCTTTAAGTACCATTTTTATTAACGGTACCCATTCGTCCTCAATTATTTTTTCACCATTTGGTACAAAGCCATGCTTTTTATAGAAAGAAATTCCCCGTGTATTATACTCAAGCGCCCAAAGATTATCTGCATCAAGCTTGTCAACAGCATATTCCAGAAGTCTTGCCCCTATGCCGCTGCTCTGAAACTGAGGTTCAACGTAAAGCTTTTCTATCTCGCTGCCCGAAACACGTATCATACCCTTTACAACTCCGTCATCATACACATAGGTGTTTTTCAGATTATCCGAGCCTGCGGTATATTCAGCCGCAGTATCAATAACGTTAAGCTCACCAAAATAAAAGGGATCGTTTTTAAAAATCGGATAGAAATTAATACGGTAATTGAATACTATGATTTCCGCAATACGTGAAACGTCCGAGGAGGACGCAGGTCTGATAAATTCCATTGTAACAGCTCCCGTATAATTCAGTTTCCGCGTCTTTGGTCGGTTATTCCTCTTAAAACGACCTGTCTTGCAGAAGCAGCCTGATTTTTTTCAGCAGCAGGTATGCCCTCCAGCTGATAATCCATGCCCATTTCCTTGTATTTTACCTCGCCCATTGTGTGATAGGGGAGTATATCAAGTGCCTTTACATGAGGAAGTGAGCCTACAAAACGTCCGAGACGATATAAATAATCCTCGTTGTCCGTTACATTGGGCACTACAACATGGCGTATCCAGAGAGGCACATTTTTCTCGCTTACATATTGCGCAAAGGCAAGTATCTGTTTGTTGTCCTGTCCTGTAAGAGCGATATGCCGCTCAGAGTCGATATGCTTTATATCAAGCATGACCAGATCGGTATATTTCATAAGCTCATCATAACGGGAGTCGTTTTCCTTATATACGATCCCCGATGTATCAAGACAGGTGTGGATATTCTTTTCATGAGCCTTTCTGAAAAGCTCGGTAACAAAATCTATCTGAACGAGAGGCTCGCCGCCTGTGACGGTGATCCCGCCCTTTGCAAAATTGCGGCAGCTTTCGTATTTTTCAAGAAGCTCATCTGTACTCATGGAGGTTCCACCCTCGGCACTCCATGTATCGGGATTGTGACAGTAAAGACAGCGCATGGGACAGCCCTTTGTAAATATGACAAAGCGTATTCCCGGACCGTCAACTGTTCCGAAGGTTTCGAGAGAATGAATATTTCCGTTCATAATGAACAATCTCCTTATACCGAAAAATTCATCGGACAATACAGCTTGCCCGATGAATTTCGTTAGTTATACTTTATGTGATTACATTGCGTTGTGGAATGTTCTTGAGATAACATCGTTCTGCTGCTCTCTTGAAAGCTTGATGAAGTTTACTGCATATCCGGAAACACGAATTGTCAGCTGGGGATACTTTTCAGGGTGCTCCTGAGCATCGAGAAGTGTTTCTCTTGTAAGAACATTTACGTTCAGGTGATGACCGCCTGCTGTTGCATAGCTGTCAAGAAGCGAAACAAGATTATCAATCTGCTGTGCTGTTGCTGCCATAGTAATCATTCTCCTTTTCTCAGTTTAAATTGATTATTCTGCGATTCCTTCGCAGCAGCCCTTGTCAAGCTCAATGTCAAGGTCGCCTACGAAGATTTCGTCCTTACCCAGCGCGTTGGGAATAACTGTAAATGTATTTGAAATACCGTCCTGTGCGTGTCTGAAAGGAAGCTTTGCTACAGACGCCAGTGAAGCGGACGCACCGTTTGTATCTCTGCCGTGCATGGGGTTAGCACCGGGAGCCAGAGGAATACCAGCCTTTCTTCCGTCAGGTGTGTTACCTGTCTTCTTACCGTATACAACGTTGGAAGTGATAGTAAGGATAGACATTGTGGGAACACTGCGGCGGTATGTGTGATGCTTTCTGATCTTGTCCATAAAGGTCTTTACGATATCAACAGCGATGCTGTCAACACGGTCGTCGTTGTTTCCGTACTTGGGGAAATCGCCCTCAACCTCGTAATCAACGATAACGCCTGATTCGTCTCTGATGCACTTAACCTTTGCATACTTGATAGCACTGAGTGAGTCAGCTACAACGGAAAGACCTGCGATACCTGTTGCAAAGTAACGCTTTACCTCTCTGTCGTGAAGAGCCATCTGGATCTTCTCATAGCAGTACTTGTCGTGCATATAGTGAATGATGTTAAGAGCATTTACGTATACGCCTGCGAGCCATTCCATCATAGCGTCATACTTCTGCATTACATCATCGTAATCCAGGTAATCGCCTTCGCAGGCTCTGTAGCGAGGACCTACCTGGATCTTGAGCTTCTCGTCAACACCGCCGTTTATAGCGTAGAGGAGACACTTTGCAAGGTTAGCTCTTGCGCCGAAGAACTGCATTTCCTTACCAACTCTCATGGAGGATACGCAGCAAGCGATAGCGTAGTCGTCGCCGTGTGTAGCTCTCATAAGGTCGTCGTTTTCGTACTGGATAGAAGATGTAGCGATAGACATCTTAGCACAGAAACGCTTGAAGTTTTCGGGGAGACGAACAGACCAGAGAACAGTCATGTTAGGCTCGGGAGCTGTGCCGATATTTTCAAGTGTATGGATATATCTGAAGGAAGTCTTTGTTACCATGTGTCTGCCGTCGATACCGATACCGCCCACGGACTCTGTAACCCATGTGGGGTCACCTGAGAAGAGCTCATTGTATTCGGGTGTACGTGCAAACTTAACAAGACGAAGCTTCATGATGAAGTGGTCGATGATCTCCTGTGCCTCAGACTCAGTGATAACACCGTTCTTAAGGTCACGCTCGATGTAGATATCAACGAATGTAGAAGTTCTGCCGAGGCTCATTGCAGCACCGTTCTGCTCCTTTACAGCAGCAAGGTAACCGAGATAAAGCCACTGAACAGCTTCCTTAGCTGTCTTTGCAGGCTGTGAAATATCGAAGCCGTAGATATTACCAAGCTCCTTAAGCTCACCGAGAGCACGGATCTGCTCAGCAAGCTCCTCGCGGAGACGGATATTCTCAGAGGTCATTCTTACGAGAGCTGTTTCAAGCTGATGCTTCTTGTCCTCAACCAGCTTGTCGATACCGTAAAGAGCAACACGGCGGTAGTCACCGATGATACGGCCTCTGCCGTAAGCGTCGGGGAGACCTGTGATGATAGCGGACTTTCTGCAGAGTCTCATTTCAGGTGTGTAAGCGTCAAATACGCCCTGATTGTGAGTTTTTCTGTACTTTGTGAAGATATCGACTACCTCGGGATCAACCTCGTAGCCGTTTTCATGGCAGGCATTCTGTGCCATTCTGATTCCGCCGAAGGGCTGAAGAGAACGCTTGAAGGGCTTGTCTGTCTGGAAGCCTACGATCTGCTCCTTCTCCTTGTCAAGATAGCCTGCGCCGTGTGATGTGATAGTGGAAACGACCTTTGTATCCATATCGAGAACGCCGCCTGCTTCACGCTCCTGCTTTGAAAGCTCAAGAACCTGATTCCAGAGAGCTGTTGTATTCTCGGTAGGACCTTCAAGGAACGATTCGTCCCCGTCATAGGGTGTATAGTTTTTCTGGATAAAATCTCTTACGTTTACAGAGTTGCACCATCTTCCTTCATTAAAGCCTTCCCAGCCTTTAGGCATATCATGCATAACTGAAAACCTCCTTATAATAGTTAGCAGACACTGCTTTCAGCTCATGTAAATAATTACATGGCTCAAATACAATGTACTGTTTTATTTCCGTATTCAAGTATACCATGACATTATTTTTGTGTCAAGTGACACATTGTTCCAATTTGTTGAATACCTATAAAAATTGCACGGTTGATTTATTTTGTTTGCTGTATATAAATTTATTCACCTTCAACATGCTAAAATGTTTGAATTGCACAGAAATTCAAGACTTCAAATCGAATTGAAAAAGAATAAAAATCTTTTGTTAATAATATAATCATTCTTGTTAGATGTTGCTAACTTAATTTTTGGATAAAGTCACATATCGGTTGTTGTTATGAATAAAAATGTTGAAAAAAATCAGTTGTTTTGCATAATGTAAATATTTACATTGTTATTATGTCTTTAATGGTATTTTCAGAGGGATTTCAGTCTGTTTTCACCGTATTATCATAAAAAGTTAATATCATGTATAATAAAAAAGAATATAATATAATATGAGTTAATATGTATTTAAGAGGTGTTTTATGACATTATGAAAAAAATGCTTTTTGTATTCAATCCAAGGTCGGGAAAGGGACAGATAACTTCTCACCTTATGAATATCTGTGATATATTTACAAAAGACGGTTATGAGGTGACTGTCAGACCCACACAGGCACGTCTCGATGCATACAGATATATTATCGAAAGAGAAAAGGATTTCGATGTTATAGTGTGCAGCGGCGGTGACGGTACTCTGAATGAAACTATCAAGGCTATGATGACGCTTGAGTCAAAAAAGCCTATCGGATATATTCCCGCAGGAACAATGAATGATTTTGCATCGACTCTGGGAATACCAAAGGATATGACTGCAGCTGCAAAAGCCATTACCGAGGCTTTCCCTGTTGCAGTGGACGTAGGTGCTTTCAACAGTGAATATTTCACATATATTGCCGCTTTCGGTGTATTTACAGCTGTAAGCTATGCCACAGACCAGCAGCTCAAGAATTCTCTCGGTATCTTGGCATATATGGTGGAGGCGATGAAGGAATATCAGGAATCATGGCAGAAATATCATATGACCGTAAAATATGACGATGTTGTCATTGAGGACGATTTTATTTTCGGTATGATCGCAAATTCTATGTCGGTAGGCGGAATAAAGGGTCTTGCAGGCAGTGATGTATGGCTTGATGACGGTATATTTGAGGGTGTACTTATAAAATATCCCAATAACCTTGCGGAATTCCACATGACACTGAATGCGCTTGCAAAGCGTGATTTTACATCGCCTTTTCTGTATTATTTCAAGTCCTCATATTTTGAGATAGAGTCAAGGGACAGTGTTCCGTGGACTCTTGACGGTGAATTCGGCGGAAACAGGAACAAGATCGCTATCAGAAACTGTCACTGTGCCGTGAATATATTCACGGGACGAAACAATGTTATCGGAAAAGGCTGATGATGGGAGGTTATTAAAATGAATGAAGCAGAAAGAATAAAGGAACTGAGAGAGGAAATAGAAAAGCATAATCACAGCTATTATGTACTTGACGATCCGTCAATATCCGATTATGATTATGATATGCTTATGCAGGAGCTTAAGAGCCTTGAAGAAAAGCACCCTGAGCTTTCCGATCCAAATTCACCGACTCAGAGAGTAGGCGGCGAAGCACTGAACACCTTTGAAAAGGTAGAGCATACCGTTCAGATGGGTTCGCTTCAGGACGTTTTCTCGGTTGAGCAGGCGGCAGAATTTATAGATAAATGCAGAACTGAGCTTGTTTCTCCCGAATTTATCGTAGAGCCTAAAATAGACGGTCTTTCGGTGTCTCTTGAATACCGCAACGGCGAATTTGTAAGAGGTTCAACAAGAGGAGACGGCTTTGTGGGTGAGGACGTAACAGCCAATCTGCGTACTATAAGATCTATTCCTATGAAATTAAAAAAGGAGCTGCCCTTTATTGAGGTAAGAGGCGAGGTATATATGCCCCGTAAAAGCTTCATTGAGCTTACGGAGCAGCAGGAAATGAATGATGAGCAGGTATTCAAGAACCCGAGAAATGCGGCGGCAGGCTCATTGAGACAGAAAAATCCTCAGATAACCGCAAAGAGAAAGCTTGATATCTTTATCTTCAATATCCAGCAGGTTGAGGGCGCAGAGCTTTCTGATCATAAGGGTTCACTTGAATTTCTTAAGGAGCTTGGTTTTAAGGTCATTCCCGGCTATAAAAAGGTCAGGACAGCCGATGAGGCTATTGTCTGTATAGATGATATAGGCAATAACAGAAACAGCTATGCCTATGATATTGACGGAGCTGTTATCAAGGTAAATTCCTTTGAACAGCGTGAGACCATGGGTGCTACATCAAAGGTGCCCAAGTGGGCGGTTGCATATAAATATCCTCCCGAGGAAAAGGAAACGATACTCAGGGAGATCGAGGTAAATGTAGGCAGAACGGGAGCGATAACCCCTGTTGCCATATTTGATCCGATCATGCTTGCAGGTACTGAGGTATCCAGAGCGGTGCTGCATAATCAGGAGTTCATTACCGAAAAGGATATCAGGATAGGGGATACTATCGTTGTAAGAAAGGCAGGGGAGATAATTCCCGAGGTGCTGCGTTCCGTAAAGCACGGAGAGGATTCTGTACCATACAGTCTGCCCGAATACTGTCCCGTATGCGGAGCAAAGGCAGTACGCTATGAGGACGAAGCGGCGCTCAGGTGTCCGAATATTGAATGTCCTGCACAGCTGAGAAGAAATATTATCCATTTTGCGTCCAAGGGTGCAATGGATATTGACGGAATGGGTCCTGCTGTGGTAACCGCACTTCTTGACAGCGGACTTATAAAGAATGCGGCGGACATTTATAAGCTTACCAAGGAAAAGCTTGTGACACTTGAAAGAATGGGTTCAAGGTCAGCGGATAATCTTCTTAAGGCTATTGAAAAATCAAAGGATAATCCGCTTGACAGAGTTATCTATGCTATCGGAATACGCAATATAGGCAGCTCGGGAGCAAAGCTTCTCTGTGAAAAATTCGGTTCTGTTGAGGCTATTATGTCGGCGACCGCTGAGGAGATATCCTCAATAGACGGATTCGGCGATGTTATGAGCGAGAATGTTGTTTCAGCATTCAGAGAAAAGCATTTCGGTGATCTTATAGAGGAGCTTCGTGCAGCAGGCGTAAAAATGGAGCATAATAAGCCTGAGGGCGCAGACAAACGGTTTGAGGGCATGACCTTTGTTATTACGGGAACACTTCCCACAATGAAGCGTGACGAAGCAAAGTCACTCATAGAGAAATTCGGCGGAAAGGCTGCAGGCTCCGTTTCAAAGAAAACCACCTATGTAGTCGCAGGTGAGGAAGCAGGCAGTAAGCTTGTAAAGGCACAGGAGCTTGGAATAAATATAATAGATGAGGCTGAGCTTATAAAAATGACAGAATAAACCTGATTTTTCCATTGACAATACAGGCTGATGGTGGTATAATCAATAAAACAAAAGAAAACGCAGACCTTATTCAGAAAGGAGATGCAGAACTATGAAAGATATAAAGAAGATAACAGCTGCAGCATTTGTGCTGAGTGTTATGGCACTGAGCGGCTGCGGCGGGGAAGAGGATACCGCTGTACAGGCAGATGTGACAACAGCAGAAGCTGAGGTGCAGGAAACTGTTTCTGAAACTGAGAGCATAGCCGAAGAAACGGAAGCCGTAACGGAAGCTGTGACCGAGGCGGTTACCGAAGAAAAAACCGAAACAGAGTCTCAGACAGAGCTTGAAGAGGTATCGGAAGGCGCAGAAACAGAAGCTTATTTTGAGGACAGCTTTGCGGTACACTGCTATGAGGTCACCGCAGACGGAAGCTACAGCTTTACTCACAGCGGAAATGATGATGTTCCATGGAATATCTATATCCTTGATGAAAAATTCACGGACGGAACACGTTATCTCTATTCAAATTATGTTCCTGACGGTGAGACGGAATTTACGGCAGATTTAAAGACAGGACAGTATGTATACTGTATATGTACTGTCAATGAGTGGAATTCCGATGCAGAAGCGGATTCACAGCTTACAATAGAATTTGTTGAATAATTATAAAAAGGCGGCTGTCCGATCAAGAACAGCCGCCCTGTTTTTTTATTTAAAGTACATATAAAGCTGACATTTTATCATGCCGTTGTAAAGCTTTCGGCGCTTATCGGCATTTTTTCCGAAGAAACGTTCAAAATCTTCATGAGGGGATATGATATAGTATTTGCTTCCGTTATCGAGACTGCGGAATACCTGACCTGTTTTTGTGTATAATTCCTCAGCCTGCTTAAGCTCCAGAAGTCTTTCGCCGTAGGGAGGATTGCAGACGATAACTCCGCTGCCCTCTGTATGAAAATCGGAAACATCTGCACATTCGATGCGTACTCTGTTTCTTACGCCTGCCTTTGCACAGTTGTTCTGAGCAAGCTCTACACATTCGGGATCGATATCATAGCCGTAAGCAAAGAAGTCATTGTCCTTTTTTACGGCTGCAAGGGCATTCTGACGCTCATTTTTCCATATTTCAGGGGAGAAGCAGTCCCATTTTTCAGCTGCAAAGGTCCTTTTTATTCCAGGGGCAATATTGAGAGCCTTGTATGCGGCTTCGATGAGAAATGTTCCGCTGCCGCAGAATGGATCGTAGAACTGTGTATTTTCACGTATTCTTGCAAGGTCGATTATTCCTGCCGCAAGAGTTTCCTTGATAGGTGCGGCATTGGAATTTTTTCTGTAGCCCCGCTTGTGAAGTCCCGCACCTGATGTATCAAGATAGATAGTTACATTATCCTTTAAAATGCTGAACTGTATCTGATGAACAGGACCTGTTTCCTGAAACCAGGATATATTGTATTTGCTGCTCAGACGGTCAACAGCGGCTTTTTTTATGATAGACTGACAATCGGGAACGCTGTGAAGTGCGGAATTCAGTGAATGACCCTTTACAGGAAATGCATCATTTTTAGAAATGAAATTTTCCCATGGTATCTGCTTTACGCCCTGAAAAAGCTCTTCAAAGCTGTATGCCTTGAATTCCGCAAGCTGAATAAGCACTCTTTCGGCAGTGGAAAGACAAAGATTGGCTCTTGCAATAATATCCGCAGTACCCGAAAAGGTTATTCTTCCGTCGGTAACGGTTATGTCCTCACCGCCGATCTTCTTTATTTCATAGTTCAGTACGCTTTCAAGCCCGAAATGACAGGGGCAGGCAAGCGTCATCTTTTCAGTAGACATTTATTATTCTTCCTCGTTTTCTTCGTTTTCAGTTTCTCTGCTTGTTTCTGTTGAGGAGGTATATACTTTGCACTGATCGCAGGTAAGGGGAGGATTTGAGGATTTATAATATCCTACAGCCTTTTCCTTACAGCCGTCATGTGCGGCAAGACCTGATTTCTTACAGTAGTAATATTCATCAACAGCACTGCATTCGGGGAAATCAGACTTTTCACCTGCTTCGGCAATATCGCCGAAAACATTCTTCCAAACCTGAGGTGCGCTGAAATATGTTTCTGTACCTACCGAGTCGTTGTTGTCATAACCGTACCATACTCCGCTGACATAATCGGGAGTACATCCAACAAACAGAAGGTCAGCCCAGTTCTGTGTTGTACCTGTTTTTCCTGCAAGCGGTTTTGTTTCAAGTCTTGCGGCAGCACCTGAACCGTGCTCGCCTGTGATTACTACCTGCATCATCTTATTCATTATATAGGCAGTATCGGGGCTGATAGACTGAATGGGAGTATAGCTGTGATCAAGCACAAGCTCACCGTCGGGACCCTCAACACGATAATATGATGTAGGCGCATAATATGTTCCCAGATTGCCGAAGGGCTGATAAGCCGCAACAAGCTCACGTAGATATAAACCCTCATTAAGAGCACCTACTGCCATAGGAGCAAGGTTTGCGTCATATGCGTTAAGAGTAGTGATCTGGAATTTATTCTGAATAAAGGAAAGAAGATTCTCTGTACCCTCAAGCTGAGCAAGCTGAGCGGGAACGGTATTGAGTGAACGTTCAAGAGCTTCAAAGGTGAAGTAATTCTTGCTGTCCCAGCCATTTTCGTCGGTTTCTGTGCTGTAGTTTGTAGGCCATTTTCTCATCTGACCCGGGTTGTGTTCGTCCTCTATCTCAATAGGATCATTTACAAATACTGTTGACCAGTTGATAAGATCATGCTCGATACCATAGCTGAATGTGCTGATAGGCTTGATACATGAACCCGGCTGCTGTTTGTCCATAGTTGCATAGTTCAGAATGTTTGCGCCTGCCTTTTCACCTACATCACCTGCAACTGCAAGGATATTTCCGTTATAGTCCATGGCAATGAATGCGGATTTGGGAGGGTTATTTACAACCGTTGTGGAGAAGGTCTTGTAATTCTGATATTTCTTTTCCACCTCAAGCTGCATATCAATATCGCAGGTGGTATAGATCTTGTAGCCGCCGTTATAGAGCTTGTCGCTTGCTTCCTTGTATTCGATGCCGTAAACGTCCATGAATTCATGTACCACATCGTCAATAACAAGGTCAACGAACCAGTTCTGTATTCCGTTGTCGTTTGCGGAATATTCATTGCTTACGTCATCTCTTGAACGGAATTTGATCTCAGTATTTATCGCTTCATTATACTGCTTTTCGGAGATAGCACCGTAATCAAGCATATTGCTGAGAACTATTTTCTGTCTTTCAAGGCACTTATCCTCGTTTGCCCAGGGGTTATAGTATTCGGGAGACTTGGGGATACCTGCAAGACAAGCACCCTCAGCGATAGTAAGCTCGCCTACAGGCTTTCCGAAATACTTCTGAGAAGCGGCTTCAATGCCTGCGGTCTTTCCGCCGAAACCGATATAGTTCAGATAAGCTTCAAGGATCTGTTCCTTTGTACAGTACTGCTCCAGCTGACCTGCACGGATGATCTCTCTCATTTTTCTGTCCCATTTAGCCTGATCGTCGCCTGTGACATTCTTTACAAGCTGCTGGGTTATGGTAGAACCGCCCTGACGGGTAGTCCAGATGCTGATTAGCTCATTGATAAATGCACCGAAGGTACGTTTCCAGTCAACGCCTGCGTGTTCATAGAAACGGGTATCCTCGGTATATACGAAAGCATCGAGAACGTGCTGGGGGATAACGTCTATCTCAACAGGGATTCTGTCGGCGTTTCTGCTGAGTGTTTCAAGCACTACAGCTTCGCCGTTATCATCGTATGCGTAGATAAAGGACGTATATGCAGCGTCAAGGTCGTCGAGATTGATATCTATGGTGGTATTCTCTACAAACTGCACAACGTATACTGTAAGCGCCGCCGCAAGTATAGAGCCTGTGATAAGCACTATCAGAATAAGCGAAAGCAGAGTTGTACCAATGACGGCAAAGGTTTTCTTTATGGGATTTACCTTTTTCTTTTTCTTTGCTCTTTTCTTCTTTTTTACAGGAGCTTCCTCACTGTATGTATCTGTATTTTTACTGTATTTTTTATTACTCACTTTAAAGCAGTCCTCCGTTCATCAAAAAACACGAATATATCATATATTATACCACATAAAAAAGA
>JAFUOZ010000084.1 GCA_017481565.1 Oscillospiraceae bacterium
CGCTCATACAGCGTGTTTCGCTTTCAAAGGGTATCTCGTCAGTACGGGGATAAGCCTTTCTTATACTGTCTATATCTGCACCTGCTTTTGCAGCGGCAATAAGCAGTGCCGCTTCGGTAGGGTCGCCGGTTATCTGCCATTCAGAGCCGTTTCTGCGTCCTCTGTCGGCAAGTGTGGGCATTTTTTCGGAGTATATATCAGAGTTTCCGCAGAGTATCATATTGCGGATAAGCATAGGAAAGCTTCCGCTTTTATCGGTATTGTCAAAGGTAACAGTGCCGTTTTCATCAGTGATATCGCCTTCCTTTCTTGTGCCTGTACCCGAAACGGAGTATTCTATCTGTCCGCAGGAAAGCTTCTTTACCGTCATTTTATTTTCGGTTATGGTGCCTGTTTTATCGGTACATATAACGTTTGCACAGCCTAATGTTTCCACTGAATGAAGCTTGTGAACGAGAGCATTCTGTTTAAGCATACGGCTTACCGCAAGAGCAAGGGATATAGTGACCGTTGCGGGAAGTCCCTCGGGAATTGCGGCAATAGCTATTGTGATACCTGTCATAAGCATTTCAAAAACAGGCTCGCCTCTTAAAATTCCTGCTCCCGAAACGATTATACATACTGCCAGACATATAAGAGCAACTATCTTTCCAAGCTCGCCCAGACGCTTCTGCAGCGGTGTTTCCTCCTGTTCGATATCGGTAAGCATACCTGATATCTTACCCATCTGAGCATTTTCTCCCGTTGCGATGATACGCGCTTCTCCGCTGCCCTTTGTGATAACCGTTCCGCTGTACAGCATATCGGTCCTGCCGATACGGTTGTCGGTATCTCCGATATTTCCAACAGATTTGGGGGCAGGCACAGATTCGCCCGTAAGTATGCTTTCATCTGCCGAAAGTGATCTTGCGGATAGTATGACAGCATCTGCAGGTACCTTGTCGCCTGCTTCCAATGCTATTACATCATCGGGTACAAGCTCCTCTGACGAAATTGATACAAGATGACCGTCACGCCATACTCTTGCGGAGGGAGCGGACATATTCTTAAGCGCCAGCAAGGTTTTTTCGGTGCGGTATTCCTGAATAAATCCCAAAAGAGCATTCAGCGCAACGATAACGGTTATAGTCACCGCATCGGTTATTTCACCCAGAAGAAAGGATATCACCGTTGCGATAAGCAGAATTATCACCATTACGTCCTTGAATTGTCCGATGAATATTTTCAGCGGACGAGCTTTTTTCTGAGAAGCAAGAGTGTTTGTCCCATATTTTGCCAGACGTTCCCGTGCCTGTTCAGTCGTAAGACCGTGACTGTCGGCTGAAAGCTTTTCTTCCGTAAGCTCACGGTCAAGCAAGCTTTTTCCCTGCATAAAAATCCTCCTTTTTGTTTCGGATAAAAAAGTCCTGTCCATAAATAATATGAACAGGCAGTGATATTTATGCAGAAAAACAACAAGACGGTCTGTAATAATACAAACCGCCCTGCTGCTGTGAAAAAAAGAGAAAAAGTTATGAAACTTGCAATCGTGATTAACATCAGTCCTGTCAAAATAACAAGACCTGTAAGCTGTATATCAGCTTCATTTGATGTTTATATTATACATAAAAAAATAACTTTTGTCAATAGATTTAGTGTATTTTTCTTTGATTATAATAAAATTTATCTGATGTTCACAAATTGTACTCTTTGTTATTGTGTGATATTACAAAAAATCAGACCGGCAATACTCCAAGGTGTTCAAGAAGGATTTTCGTACCGATGATAATAAGGATAATTCCTCCTGCAAGGGTAGCCTTATCCTGATATTTTGTACCGAAACGATTGCCTACAGCAACGCCTGCCGCCGAGATGATAAAGGTAGTACAGCCGATAGAACAGGCAGCAGGGATAATATTTATTTTCAGAAAAGCAAAGGATATTCCCACAGCGAGAGCGTCAATGCTTGTAGCCACAGCAAGCATGAAAAGCTCCTTTATATCAAGCCTGCCGCTATTTTCCGACGTTTCCTCCTCGTCCTTATTGAGTATCACATCGAAAATCATTTTTCCGCCGATAAAGCCTAAAAGACCGAAGGCTATCCAGTGGTCTACAGCGGTTATGTATTTTTCAAAGCGTGTACCCAGCAGCCAGCCCAGAGCGGGCATAAGCGCCTGAAAGCCGCCGAAAAACAGTGCAATTATAAGGGTATGTCTGATATTTATTTTCTTCATACCCAGCCCCTTACAGACTGCAGCTGCAAATGCGTCCATTGAAAGTCCGATACCGATAAGAATAAGCTCAACGATTCCCATGATTTAACATTCTCCTTAAAAATAAAATACCGTGCACAAGCTGTACACGGCAACAAAAAAAGACCCGGTACAGCTATCGCCATACACAAGTCTCGTCATTTGATCCAAGCCAGAACCCTGTAAGGTCCAGTATGTTGACTTGCAACGTGTTTCCACGCTGACTACTCCCTTATGATGAAAATAATTATACCATATATTTTCTTATTTGTCAATAGAAGTTCCGCCGTTTTTTCAGTTTATGAAAAACGGCGGAAAAGTATGCGTAAATCATTTGGTATATATTAAGGAAGCACTGATTAAAGCCGCAGGTATCGTTTCAGACCCACGAAAATGCCTTTGCCGCAGCGGCAAAATTGACTGAGTGGGTCTTGAAACGATTTAATCAGAGGTTCCTTATTACTTCGGCAATTAAACAGTTTGATTAACTATTTCTAAATTACAATAATTGTCGTATCTGCGACATTTTTGAAAATCAAGCACCGAGCAATCAAATTATATTATTGCCGAAGTAATAAATGTGCGGTGGCTTCCGAGTTGGAAATAACTCCCGTAAAGCCTGTTTTACGGCATATATTCTTCATTCTTTCATGATCTGAAGGGATATTTATACAAGGTGTTTTGCCCTGTGCTTTTATCAGAGCTATAGCATGATCAAGCAGCTTATAGGAAATTTTTTTATCCTGAAATCTATTGAGAACAGCAAGATTTTCTATTGTATCGTCATCTATAGTGAAAATTCCGACAGTTGTACCGTATTTTAAGCAATAAGGCTTTTTGCCCGAATTTATATCATTTCTGACTTTTTCAATAATATTATCACGGAGTATTTGAAGCTCTTCCTTTGATTTTTGAATAGCATAGTGAAAGCATTCTGAGCATGCCATGTAGTAGATTTCGGCAAATTCTTCAATGGTGCCCGTAAATTCACATAGCTCCTCCTTTTTTCCGAATGAGGAGAGAAAATACGAATCGGGATTATAGCAGTCATTGTTTACACCTAAAAATATTGAAGTACACCTCTGTTCTGTATATTGTTCAAGACCGTCGGTGCAGTTTCCTATAAGCTCATATTTTCTTTTTCGGAAATAATACATACTGCTTTCACAGCTGAACAGTGAAAAATTTATCCTGCCATTTTGTATTACAGCATCGTCACAGCTTAACACCTCTTCCATGGTGGGTATATGATCAAAAATTCCGTCAAAAAGTCGGAAAACTGCCCATTTGTCCTTTACTTCAGGTTCAATTTTTGATGTATATGAAACATGAGTTCTTATTTTCTGAACGGCAATATATTTTCCGTCTGCCGCAAGAAATTCTTCATCGGAAAGTTCTTTTACAAAGCTATGGTTATATTTTTTTCCGACTGTATTAAGCTGAAATGCGATAATATCACCGTAATTGAAAATTTCCTTTGTGTATAAGTTTACAGTTATTTTCTTTTTCGGCGGCTGTGGTGAAAGCAGCTGCTGTTTCAGCTTTTCAACAGCTTTTTTTCTGGCAGAAAGTGTTTTTTCGCCCGATAAAGCCCACAGCTCCAGACCTGCTTCCGAATTTATCAGTTGCAAAGCCTGCTCCTTTACAGACGGTGTAAGTATACCTTTTTTCCACATAAAATCAGCCAGTGAATAAATATAATTACACCATAATTCTTCATCTGTTTCGTCAGATATTTCTCTGCGTACATAAGCGTCTATTTTTGACACGGCTGTTTCCGTATCATTATAGAAAAAAGCCGCCCGATATTCCGATATAAGATCCTGAGCTGTGTCATTTCCTGTTATGCTTGTACTCCATGCTCCCACATTGCACACTCCTTAATCAAGTATATTCATGATATCGGCAGGGGACATCTTCATAATATCGCCCTCGCCGTTTACCGCCATATCTGCCAGAGCCTTTTTATTTTTCTGGAGCTCCTGTATTTTTTCTTCAATGGTATTTTTTGATATAAGCTTATAGACCGAAACATTGTTCCGCTGTCCGATACGGTGAGCACGGTCCGTTGCCTGATTTTCGGCAGATACATTCCACCACGGGTCATAATGGATAACGATATCCGCTCCCGTAAGATTAAGTCCCGTACCGCCTGCCTTAAGGGATATCATAAATACCTGAGTATCGTCCTTGTTGAAACAGTTTACCAGCCTGAGACGCTCCTCCGCCTTTGTAGCTCCCGTAAGGGTATAAAAGCTTATGCCCTCCTCCTTAAGCTTTTTTGATATGATATCCAGCATTGAGGTGAACTGTGAAAACAGCAGTATCTTATGCCCCGAAACGATACAGCTTTCAATAAGCTCCATGCACTGCTCCAGCTTTGCACTTCCCGATGTATAATTTTCATACACTAAGGAAGGGTCACAGCATATCTGTCTCAGTCGTGTGAGCATTGCAAGTATCTCGATTCTTCCGTCGTTGGGATTGCCCTTGAAATATTTCTCTCGGAGATTTTTCTTCATGGACAGAACATTTGCCGTATAAAGCTTTTTCTGTTCCTCTGTCATATCGGAAGTAAGAGTGATCTCCGTTTTGTCGGGAAGCTCGGTAAGTACGTCCTTTTTCAGACGGCGCAGGATAAATGGAGAGGTTATCTTCTGCAGTGAGCTTACCGCACGTTCACTTTTTTCCTTTACGATAGGCGTTTCAAAGGTCTTTTTGAAATGACTGTAGCCGAAAAGATAATCGGGCATTATATAATCATAGATGCTCCACAGCTCCGCAAGGCTGTTTTCAACAGGCGTACCCGTAAGTGCAAAGCGGACAGCACTGTTTATTCCCTTTACTGCCTTTGAAGCCTGGGTATTGTGATTCTTTATGAACTGAGCTTCATCTATAAACTGTAAATAAAATGATATATCTTCATATTCAAGGATATCTCTTGTAAGCATTGAATATGATGTGATAAGCACATCACAGTCAGTGCTGTTTTTTATAAGCTCTGCTCTTACAGATGCAGCTCCGATTATCACCTGTGACTTAAGGGACGGCGCAAAGCGGCGGAGCTCACTTTCCCAGTTGAGAGTAAGGGAGGAAGGACACACCACAAGATTTATGCAGTGCTCACCCTTTTTATCGTTTTCCTGCTTTACCGAAAGCATAAGGCTGATAGCCTGCAGTGTCTTTCCCAGACCCATATCATCGGCAAGTATTCCGCCGAAACCGTATGCGGATATTGTTTTAAGCCATTTGAAGCCGTATTTCTGATATTCTCTCATAAGACCGTCAAGCTCATCGGGTACCTTGAAATCAGATGAGGATATTTCCGAAAAGGCACGGGCAATACTGCGGAATTCCATGCTTTTTCTGATCTTCATACCTCCCGAACGCTCCTGCAGGCTGTCAAGATAGAGCATACGATACTGAGGGATATTTATATTCTGCTTTAAAAGTGCCTTGTCCGAAATATTAAGACCCTCTGTAAGCTGAGCAAAATCCTCGATACCGTTATCCTTAAGGTCGATAAATGAGCCGTCCTTAAGACGATGATATTTCTGTCCCTTTCTGTATGAGCTGAGCATATCCGCAAGCTCACGCATGGTATAACCGTCTGTTTCAATATCAAGTGCAAGCAGACCGCCGCTTTCGGGACGTATTCCGATCGTAGGTCTTATCGGAGGACGTACCTTCATATTATTGAAGCGGTCGCTGGCGTATATTTCCATAATACCTGTCAGCTCGGAGATACCCTCCGAAAAAAGCCTGTAGATATTGTCATCGCCCGTAATAATAAGAGGGTGACGGTCGTCACTGTCATTTACCGCAAAATATTTAAGCACAGCTCTTTCAGCGGTTTTTTCCGCCTTCATATCACATAACTTTTTATCGGCAGTGTTTATAAATGCAGGATATGTGTCTGCTCCGTAGGTATATTCAAGCCTTGCATATACCGTATCGGGATCGGGAGAGTCAAGATAAAGGCGTATCTCCGCTTCGGGCGGTATATATTTTTCTATATTATCCATGCCCTCGATATGCAGATATTTTTTTACGGGAACAATTACCGAGGAATAAAATGCGGGCATATCCTTTTCGTTTATCGTAAGCTCCATACCCGAGTGTGACATGGCTGTGATAAGCTTTCCCACTGCAGAGGTAAACCTTTCGGAGCATATATAAAGGATATTTTTATATTCATTATAAAAATATGCGTGCTTTGTAAGTCCTACAAGAGTACATTCCGTTTCTGCTGTAAGTGTATATATATCCTTTGAGCTTTTTTCGATATCAAGAATAACGGGAGCGTCATCATAGGAGATTTTTCCCGGTTTTCCGTTGATGCTTATCTGATTTGAGGTAAGCGTATCAAAGAATTTATCGATCCGGCTTCCGCTTAATCTGACCGTGCGATTGTTTGAGTTATAATAGTATCTGAACGTACTTTGTGCAGGCGCAGCAGTAATAATGGAAAGATAATCAAGAAGGGCTCTGCTTTCCTCATCGAATATTTCACGGCTGTGGCGTATTTCAAGCTCCTTGCCGTATCTTTTTACGGTATTGTTCTGTACGTCTTCAATAAATCCGTTGATATTCTTGATAACGTACATTCTTGTTTTACCGATCTTTGCGGATAATTCCATTTTTCCCATGTGTATTTCCAGTTCGGGAACAAGACGTACCTTTTCCGAGGGAGCGGAGAATTCAGCTTCCTCCTCCGCCATTTCGTTATATGATGCAATAAGAGACGCAACAGCAGGGGAGCTTCTTTTTTTGAATGGCTCCTTGGTCCCTGTTATAAGGCTTACGTCCATATATCTGAGCATAGCGGCGCATACATGGCGGCAATAACCGAAAGCGTCACAGCGGGCGGGACAGGTACAGTCCGCTCCCAGAACAGTATTGCTTTCCTTGCTGAGTATAAATGCACAGCCATAGATTTTTCCGTGATCGCCCGTGACCTGAGCACGTACCGCAATATCGCCGTCATCGTCAATGTTGATACTGTCAAGCTCTGCCCTGTGGTTGTTATAGTCCTCCACGCCGTTATGGAAGGTATCACTGCTCCATGCAAAGCTTTTTATTTTATTTCTATCCAGCATATTATCACCGCCATTATTTATTCGGGTTTAAAAGAACATTATATCATATTTTTTTATAAATTGCAACCTTTCTATAAAATAAAAAATTCCGATGCCCACAAAAGAGTATCGGAATATATAACACATCATGCCTTTTCAAATACAGCGGTAACGCACATAAAGCCCTCTGATATTACGGCAAAGATCTCTCCGTTCATCTTATGCATAAGCTGTCTGCATATATAAAGTCCCAGTCCGCTGCCTTTTTTATCGGAGGCATTTGAACCACGGTAAAAGCTGTCGAAAATATGAGTAAGCTCTGTTCCCGAAAGAGTGCAGCCGCTGTTTTTCACAGTGATGAGAATGCAGTTTTCCTCAGCGGAAAAATCTATTTCAACAGCCTTTCCGTCACCGTATTTAACTGCATTTTCAATAATATTCTGCAGTACCTCTTCTGCACGATCGGGATCTCCCTTTAAAAGACAGTCGGAGAATTTATTTATAATAAATTCAGTTTTGCTTAGTGTCAGCTTTTCCAAATAATAGCTGCGGATATTTCCCATAAGCAAAGACAGATAAAATTCACCGTTATTTACCTCAAGGCTTAAGAAATCCTCCTTTGAAGCAGTGATTATCTGTGAAAGATATTTTTCTATCTCGTCCGCTCTGCTGTTTATGCTTTCGGCGATCTCAAGCTGCTTTTCCTTGTCGGTATAAAGTCCTTTTGACAGCGCCTTTGAGTAAAGCTTTATTGCAGAAAGGGGCGTTTTTATATCATGGGATAAGGATAAAAGCAGGGTTTTCTTTTCTTTGTGCAGCTTCAGCTCATTAAGCTTCTGTTCCTCGATATTTTCGCGGAGAAGATCAACACCCCATATAAATTTTCCGAAAAAGCGGCTTTTCTGCTCCTTTACGGGAATTGTAAGCTTACCTTTTGACAGCTGATAGGGAACATCGGAAAGCTGCTCAAAGGGGAGAAGTATCTTTTTTCTGATAAAAGCAAGCAGACCTATAACAACAGCAGACATTATCCCAAGAAGAATATTCACCGTCAGAATTATCCTCTTTTTATCCGATCTTGTATCATGGATATAGTCAAAGCGGTAAAGACTGCCGTTTATCTTTCTGATAACATGATCGCTGTGAGAACTGTAAAAGGTATCATCGGTATATGCTGTAACGGCAGTGACATAGCTGCAGTCTGCAAGTCTGCTTTCATCAAAGCTGCCCTTTTCTATTTCAAGTGAAAGCCTGCTTATTTCCACAAGATACGGTCTGCCGCTGTCCGTATTCTCTTTTGAAAGCAGATAATTTGCAGCGATAAAAACAGCGGCGATAGCTGCTATTACAGCCAAAAAGATCCTGTTGAAGCTTTTCATATATATTTGTACCCCGTGCCCCATACAGTCAGTATTTTTTCAGGCTTTTTAGGGTCATTTTCTATCTTCTGACGAAGCCATTTTATATGGACAGTAAGCGTCTGCTGTTCCGAAAAGCTGTCGCTGCCCCAGACTGTATTGAAAATATATTCCTTGGTGAGAGCCTGCCCCTTGTTTTCCATAAGCAGCAGGAGCAGGTCAAATTCCTTTGAGGTCATTTCAACGGGAGCATTGTTTTTATATACGGTTCGGCTCACCTTATTTATCTGTATATCTCCGTCTGCAAGCATATCAACGGCATATCTGCGCTTGAATATACCGCTTATTTTTGCAAGCATTATATCAATATCATAAGGCTTTTCAATATAGTCATCCGCCCCGATATTTAACCCTTTCAGCTTATCATTCTTTTCTGTCTTGGCACTTGCAATTAAAATATGGGTATTGGATGTCTCTCTGATTTTGGAGCAAACTGCAAAGCCATCCATGCCGGGAAGCATGATATCCAACACAATCAATTTGGCACCATACCTTTCATAC
>JAFUOZ010000085.1 GCA_017481565.1 Oscillospiraceae bacterium
TCCCCCTTAAGAAGTAAAAACCGTAGTGCTTGTATATACATTTCCGTCCTTGTCCTGACCTGTTGCTGTCACTTCATATCCTGCATCGACCTTTACCGCACTGATTATCCTGACGTTATAGCTGTGATTAACATTTCCGTCAACCCAGAAATTAGCAGTTGATATATATTCGGGATTTTCTCTTGATATCTTGGAGCACAGTACATATTGATAGCTGTCGGGATCATCTGCATCATAAGGTACGGTGCTGAATTTCCATATCCATTTATCCCCTTTGATACCTTCGGGAGTAACGATATCATCGCCCGGGTCAATTTCGATCGGAGTATCGTCTCCGCTGTCATACTTGATCGTTACATTTACCCTGACCACATCATAACCGTCAAGATTGTCACTTGCAGCACGATATACGCCGTTTTGGGTTATGTATATATCATCAACCTTTGGTTTTTTCTTTTTTGCATAAGCAAGACCGATAACCAGACCGTCGTCAAAATTCATGCTGTACCACTTCCTTTATCTTCATACACAGTATTGCCGCCGATAGTTACGGTCCTCCTGTAACTTGTAAGAGTTTCGTCACTCCATGATAACGTAAGCTTCACCGTGTATTTGCCCTTGCGGTACGTGACCTCGGTCAAGTTATCGTTGAAGGTTATATCCTCGGCAGGCATTATGTCAGTCATAGTTCCGTCATATACAGCAAGTCCTCCCTTATATAATCCAAAACCGTACTCTTCCTTGGTCATAAAAGCCCCCTTTTACTCATTTTCATTTATGTATACAAATTTAAGTCCTCCGTTCTTGGTTATCTTTACATTTTTCCAGCTTTCGCCCTCCTTGTACCGATGTTCAAGCTCACGCTTCACACGGGTCTTATATGTCCATTCGCCCTCGTCAACATTGTTGCAGCCGATAGAGGCATATATTCCCGAAGCTGTGATTTCCATATTGCAATAATTTGCATAACGGGGCTTTTCTTCATCACCGAAATACACAAGCAGCGGAAGCTCCGCAAGACCGTCAAGCACCGCATTTTCACACTGCCACCCCTGATAGATGCACAGTATACGTGATGTTCTGTCCGAAACAGCACTCCATAGCTCCTTGCTTGCAAGGGGAGTATCTATCGTTATGGTGTCCGTTCCGCCCGTATCACCTCCGAAAACAATATTCACACTCTTCATGTGTACCGAACGTATCTGTACCATAGCAGTTTTTTTGATCTCGGAATATTCCTCGGAGCACACATACTTCGCCCACTCGGTACTTCCGAACGGCACAAAAACAAGAGACGGCTTGACCGAATTCTGCTGACAGCACCAGTAACCGCAGGAGGCTTCCGATAACGCTGTAAGCACATCACGGCAGCTCTTTCCCTGAAGCATATCTCTTGGGATATCCCCGACTGCCGTAAGACTGTTTGTATCCGGAAAAATAATTGTCATAAAACCGCACTCATTTACAATACGGCTGAAAACATTATTTATCTTCATTCCGATCTCGTTGCCGTTTGCATCAACAAAATCATCTTCTGTACACGGAAAATCACAGGAGGTATAAGTCATGCGGTCATAGCATTTAACGTTTATAATATCGTCTGAAACAGTCTTTGAAGATATATAAAAGGGCTGAGAATAATTGCCGCCGTTGTCGTTAGGCTGTATCAGATACACTGTAAGACCGCCTGCAAAGGTACTGTCATAAAAGGGATATTCCGAAAATGGCACATCAAAGGAAAACGCCGCCTGACAAACTCCCGATGTACCCATGCCCGATACTCCGAGAGACATTTTCACGTTATTGAAATATTCAATTTCTTCTCCGTCAACTGTGATCACCCAGCTAAAGGGAGTCCCCGTCAAGCTGCGACGAGGACTCTTCAAGATTTACGGTCATGTTCCAAACAGTTTCGTTTCCGTCATATCCCGGATCGTCAACATCAATGTTATATCCTGTGCAGATAAAGGTACCTTCGTTTGCGGCCGGAGAGCTGTAGGTCACAGATATTTCCTCTTTGGCAAGAGCCGCTTCTATCCGTGCCGCCATAGCATCGGAAAGCTCCTCCAGAGTAACGGATATCACTGCTTTTATAAGGCGCTTGCTTCTGATAGTTTCGCCGTTCACCGACGTAAAATCACGCCCTGTGCTTTCATATTTTTTATCAAGACTGTAGTTGATAATATTCTCCGAAACATCAACTCCGCCTATGTTAAGCTCAATCATAAGAATCACTCACCCTTCCAAGTGTGCTGTTGTATTCGTTGACCGCCTGTGCAATAGTTTTTTTGTCGAGGTCAAGCCTTGAGGTTATCGTATTGAAAATGCGGATATCCTTTATTGCAGAGGTTATCCCCTTTAAAAGACCGTCAAGCTGTGAAAGCTGAGCCTGTCCCGATGCGGCGGCTGTCTGCTTTGTATTTACCTCCGCTTCAACCTGTGCGGAAATACTGCCTACACCCTCTTCAAAGCCTGCGGCATAAGCTTCACCGTCCGCCTTGCCCTTTGCGGTCATATCCTCGGATATGTCTGCGGTCAGACCGCCTGACGAGTAATTGTCAATAACAGTCTCCGCACGCTGTACCGCTCTGTCAACATTTGCGCTTATATGCTCAAACAGATTATCCGTTTCCATATCCATGCCCTTGCCCAGATTGATTATTGCAAGCTGACCTATCGCCTGAAGCTCTGTAGGAAGAGCACCGTATTCGGCGGATATTTTTTCGACTGTGTCTGCATTGAGAGCGGCAATTTCGGGAGCATAAAAATCCTGCGCCAGTTCAGCGGCAACTGCTTCACGCTCCTTGTAAAGCTCATTGATCTTTGAAAAATCTCCCGAAGAAAGCATATAATCAGCCATCTGAATACCGTCCTCAGGGTCAAGGCTCATCATCTCGGAAAGCAGAGAAGCGGAAGCACCGCTGTCACGCATTTTCACAAGTGCTTCGTGATACCTTTTCATAAGATCTATCTGAGCCTTGATATCATTGACCTTGTAGGATTTCGTCTTTGAGCCGTCCTCATTCTCAGTTTCCGTGACCTCAAAAACATCACCGCCTACCGAGAGCAGCTTTTTTCTGTAGGACTGCATATTATTCTCTATATCGCTGTAAGCAGTTTTATATTCATCGGCAATAGCATCAATATTGCTTTTTACTGCGGACAGCTCCTCATCAAGAATATTTTTTACGTCCTCCACACGCTGTCTTTCAAATTCCACCTCATAATCATAAACGGTCTTGTAATAGTCGTACCATTCCTCAGAATACTCGGGGCAGTATTTTTCGATCCATTCAAGGCGCTTTTTATAAGCCTTTTCGGAATTTATAGCGCCGAGGTTTTCGGCTTTGGCGATGTTATCCCATTCCTCCTGCCTGAGCTGTGCGGACTTTCTTGCGGCTTCCTCCTCTGAGGCAAGACGTTTTTCTGCCGCTTCCTCGGCAGTGCGCCGTTCTTCATCGGAAAGCTCCTTGCCCAGAGCGATAAGATCCTCCTGATACGCCCAGTGCTCTTCAAGGCTTTTGTCACCGTATTTCGCCCATATCTCCGCTTTCTTTGCGTAAAGCTCCTCATCGGAAGAGATAAGACCTACATTATAGTTATGCTCGGCACGTGACCATTCCTCTTCCATAGCCGCAAGCGCTTTTTCACGGTCCTTTACGGCACGCTTCTGACTTTCCAGAACACGTTCCTTTTCCTCTTTGGCTCTGCGCTCAGCTTCAACTGCACTGTAATCAATAGCTGATGTACTTTCAGCTCCTGAAGGTGAGGAATAATAATCCTTTATTTTCTGCTCGCTGTCAGCAATTATTTTTTCGTTTTCGAGGATAGCTTCGGAAACCGCTATCTGTGCATCACGGTTTTCCTTGATTTTGTTATCTATCCACCACATTTTTGCAAGTGTTGTAGCATTTCCATATTCTTCGTTTAACTGTTCCTCATCATCAAGAAGCGCTTTCTGCTGTTTATAAAGACTGTCAAGGTTATCCTTTGCGGTATTCCACGAGCTCTCGGCATGATCATAATTCCTTTTTCGCTCCATAGCCGCAATAACGTCGTCAATGGAATCTGCAAGAGACAGATAAGCTCCTGTTTCCTCGTCAATGAATTTTATGGTAGTCGGAGATAACGCCTGAATTTCTTCGGTGATCTGTTTAAGCTGTTCTTCACCCTGACCTGTCGCTTCATAGCTTTTGCGAAGTTCTTCGTAAATAGCTATTTTATTTTTCAGTTCATCTTGATTTTTCTTGTTTTCGGCAGTATTTTCTTCAACGCTTTCAGATAAGCTTTTAAGACTATCGTCTGCCGCTTCAACCGCCGATACCGCATTTTCTGTTGCCTCTGTTGCTTTCATTGCATTTACGGAATAAACTGCAATAGCCGCTCCTGCTGCAATTACAACTGTAGCAAGAGCAACCCACGGATTAACATTTGTAACCGCATTCCAAGCAGCCTGAGCCGCTGTAACAAGGGAAATCTCACCCGTAAGAGCGCCTACTGCTATCTGAGACAGAGTGAGATTTTTTGTGAGTTGTGTTGCTGATAAAGTAGCTATGTTAGTTGATAACGCAAGCATGGAAATTGCTTGCTGTGCTTTATGAAAGGCACTTACTGCGTATGTTATTTCAGAAGCTATTTTCATACCTGCAACAGCCGCCCCGATACCAACCGCAACAGCAATAATCTCATTTCCATGCTCCACGATCGCCGAAAAACCCGTTATGACCGCAGGAACAACATCATCGGCAAGAAGAGCCGAAACAGAAGCTACCGCAGAAGAAAAGGCAGAGGATATCTTATCTGCCGCCTGAGACAGCTCACCGTCCTTTAAGGAGCTGTTAAGAGTGCCCACATCGGCAGTGACCGCTTGGATCGCTGTCCTCATGGTGCCGCTGAATTTGTCATATGCTGTAATAGCAAGACCTTCAAGAGCAGAGGAGCAGTTGTCAATATCTCCCGTAAGCGTATCGGACATAGTCTTTGCCATCTGCGCAGCCGCACCGTCACAGTCCTCTAAGTATCCCGAAAGCTCATTGAACCTGTCTCCGCTTTCCGCAAGAAGTACCTTTGCTGAGGATAACGCCGCCGTATCGAATATTTCTGCAAGAGAGTTCTGGACTTCTTCGGCTGTAAAGCCCTCCATAGCCTTGTTCAGATCCTGAAAAATATCCTGCATATTGCGGAAATTACCCTCCGCATCGTAGCATGAAACTCCGAGACGTGCCAGCTCATCGGCGGAAACCTGTGTAGGCGTTGACAGGTTTTTGATGACTCTTGCCAAAGCCGTGCCTGCTTCCGCAGATTTAAGACCGCTGTCCGCAAGTATACCCAGCTCGGTCATCAGCTCGGTAGTGCCGCCTTGAAGCACACGGGCATTTGCGCCTACCGAAATAATAGCCGCACCCAGCTGTGCTACAGAGGTATTTGACTTCTGAGAGGTCTTTGCAAGCTTGTCGGAGAAATTTTCAAGCTCGTCCATTGATACGCCCAGCGCACTCATGGAATCGGTGACCATATCCGAAGCCGCCGCAAGGTCAATACCGCCTGCCGCCGCCACATTAAGCACGGTAGGCAGTGCGGCACAGGATTTTTCGGCGGAATATCCTGCAAGAGCAAGATAATTCAGTGCGTCTCCTGCCTCAGATGCCGAGAACTTTGTATCCTCACCCATTTCCTTTGCCTTGTCGGAAAGTATGTCAAACTCCTCAGATGCCTTTGATATACCCATTGTAGCAACCACCTGAGCCATGCTTGATTCAAAGCCTGAGCCTAATGCGGTTATCTGCTTGGGGATTTCGGCAAATGCACTGCTTATTGCCGTTATGATCTGAGCTGTTATATCTGCGGCTGTATGCGATACATAGCTTTCCATTACGGAAAGACCTGACCTCATTCCGCTGTTATCCACCGCCGTACCAAAGGTCAGCACATCGTCAAACTGAGCCGTAAAGCCACCCCCTTAACCTTTATTCAGGATCCTCTTCATTTCATCTATCTTCTGCTGCTCGGATAAATATTTCGGCAGTGCATAAGCCGCCTTAAGCTCCTTGTAATGCTTTGCCCTTTCCGCTCCCAGAGCCTTTTCGGATATATCCATAGTCCGATACCCCATGACCTTACGAAGCTTGGTATCCTCGGAAAGCCCCTCAAACAATGCCCTGAACTTCCACCAGTGCATATCTGATTCACACAGATCAATATTATAGCACTGCATGAATGCCGCATAGATAAGCTCCTCGTCATGCTCATAGGAATAAGCCGCCGAGCCTGTCCGTCCCGGCTTGTTCTTTGTTCGTTTTTTCGGTACAGTACCACCTCTGTAGAACCATAGCATAAACTCGCTTACATCACAGTCAGGCAGCTTCGGAAAGATGAGCTGAGCCGCCATAAAAGCCTTGTCACGATCGGGAACGTCCTTATCAAGCATAAGCGTTTCAAACATTATCCAGTCACGAAAATCTGTGCGGAACGAAAAAATACTGCCGTCGGGAGCTTTATACTCCGACGGCAGAACATTGTCAAGCAGCCTCATCATCTGAGACGGGGAGCATATTTCTGTGTGTACTCCCTGAGATTTTTCAAAGACTGATTCTTAAGGTAACCATAAAAGAGCGTGATCTCGTCCACATCAAGCATTTCCGTCTCAGCTTCGGGGAAGATCCTCTCCGTTTCCTCTGCGCCGATGAACAGCGCCACGCCCTCTCTGAGCAGAGCTGTGACCTCTGCAGATGTTCTCGACTTTGAGGTATCGGCAATTCTGCGGTCAATATCGTCCTGTCTGTCACAAAAGGCTGTAGTGCGGACAGGAAGCTCATGATCCTTTCCGTATGCAGTTACGATAACAGGCTGTCTTTCGTACTTAAAAACATTATCACTTACAATTCTTGACTTCATATTGAAATACCTCCGTTATTAATTTGTTTCGGGATCTGTTTCATCACCCGAAGTACTTGTATTTTCATCATCGGTGCCGCCTGCCGCAGATGCAGAGGGCGTAAATACTCCCGTATTGGTATCGAATGTACCGAGGACTTCATCGCCCTGATTATAGAAAGTACCCTTGATTATCATGTCATCGTCATCATCAAGGCTTGTGATCTGCACCGCCGCCCTGACCATACGTGCGGAATCTTTGTCAAACTTATCCACAACAATAAAGGTCACTACCGTATCGGAGCCTGTTTTTCTCTGCTTAACGATATCGTAAAGCTTCTTGATCTCGGGGCGATCGTACATGAGCAGACACTCAAAGCTCCACTGAGGCGCATATCTGGTGATATTGCTTCTTTCGGTCTTTTCGTTGATGAACTTTCTGCTCTTGGTCTGAGCATTGGGGCTTTCGCTGAATACAAGCCAAGCCGCACCGCACTGTGCATAGCTGACCGTGTTTATTTCCATATAGACCTCAATATCTGTACGCTGAGCAACACGCTCACCCTCTGTCTTGATAATACTCATTCTCAATTCCTCCTTATATAGATCATTTTAAATTGTATGAGATACTTGCCGTACTTTTTGTTTTTCGGTATCTCCGTAAGAATACCGTTTTCCGCTTCCACTCCCGAAGCGGTCATGCCCTCGGGGAGCTGCGGCAGCTTATGCTCACGGGACATATCCTCGCACCACCTCTGAAGCCGCTCCAGAAACTCAGCATTTTTCAGCCGCTGTTCGTCCTCGGCGGAAAACCTGTTGATATATAATGTAAAGCTGTACTGCCGCTTACCGCCGCCGTTGATGAATTTCCTCAGCATAATATCTCCGTCAGGAGCAATGCCGTAATTTTCATTTTCGGAATCGGTCCAGTCGATGTGCCGTCTGCCCGAGGGTATCTCAGAGAACAGCTCGCAGCCGTTGAGCCATTCCCTTATACCGCTTATGATGCTCATTATCTGCTCCTTCCGCAGATACGGCGCAGCCCCTCAAAAATAGCGGCTTTGTGCTGAGCCTTCATACGCCTGAACCAGAGCCGTCCACGCTTGCCGCCGTTTGCCGTACCCTCTGCGCCGTGTCCGCCGTTTTCGTAGTAGTTTTTACGTGCGTATTTTATGTCGTAGCGGATTATTCCCGAGCCCTTGACAGTGCCGTGAATACCGCTTTGTATCAGCGCACCTGTTCTTTTCGGCACCATTGGATCACAGTACCTCAAAACCTCACTGTCAACAAATTTCTGTGCACGACCGCCACGCTCCAGACCTCTGCGGCGGATTATTTCCTCCGTGTGTATCTGCATGGTATCACCTTCCGTAAACGGTAATATGCCGTACCGCCTCAGACCCCCTTAAATTATCCGTGACCGACGATACGGAATATACATCTCCATTACTGCTTATAAGCGGCTCAATGCTGTCCGTGACATCAATATCGGGAGAACCCTTTGCAATATACGACCCTTCGGGGATATCCCACTCTGTCTTATACCCCGTAAGTGAGGACAGCGGAATTATCACCTTTATATCGTCCGCAAGCTCCGCTCCGTACTTTTTCACCTCATGAGCCTTTATCTCTTCCCAGCAGCAGGCAGGGATATACACAGCGGCATATCCCTCCTCATGCTTTGAATATACGGTACAGTCCGTGTTCGTGTACATTATATCCACCTCACAGCCCGAACAAGCTCAGGTATATACTCAGCCAGCACATTATTGATCCGCTGTTCCGAAGAAACGTTCCCCGAAGCATAGGTAACGGAATAATCTCCCGTCTTTTCGGAAGATATAACGCCGCCCTTTTCATTCACCGAAACAATCTCGGAAAGAACGCATACAGCCTTTTTCACACGGAGCGCAGTCTGATCGGGGAGAGCTTCAAGACCCTTTGAGCTTATAAAAAAAGCGGTGCGTGAGTCGATAATATCCGACGCACGCTCCGACAGCCTTTCAAATTCCACACGGGAAAGCTTTCCCCTGTATATATTCGCATAAAAATCATAATCGGCATAAGCCATTACTTCACCTTCCTGCGCCCCTTTTCCGATGTTTCATCTGCTGAGGATATTTCCTCATACTTATCCTCGGGGAGAATAGCAACCGCTCTCACAGCGGAAAGCCTTTCGGCTGTGAATTTATCCTCGGTCTCAGCAACGCCGTCAATAAAATTCATTCCGTACAGCTTGCCCGTAAAGTCATTTTTAAGTGTGACCTTCATGTTAAGACCCCCTTACTTTACCTTGATTCCTCTGAGTACGCCTGCCTTGCGGCTGTTCTTAAGCACGACTGCGGCGGTCATCTCAACCTCGCCTGTTTTAAGTGCGCCCGGCTGATTCATATCGGGCAGATAGCTTCTTATAAGCTTGTCTCCTGTGGGAGATACACCATGAAAACCGTCAAGACCCAGTGTGACCGCATAAAGATCGGTAAGACCCGTGTTGCTGTCCGCATCATAAACAGGCACTACATATTCGGTAGAGCTGCCGTTATAATACTCGCCCATATCCAAAAGGGGAATACCGTTGTAATTTTCAACCGCCTTTCCGAAGCTGTCCTCAGAGTTCGTGAAATATCCGAGACGTCTTGCGCATGATCTGATACGGTTGATAATAAGGCGGTTACCGCAGAGCATAGTAGGCATACCGTCAAGACCAGAAATAAAATCATCAACAGCGTCCATGAAAAGCCTGCAAGCCTGCTCAGAGGTAGGATCGGTAATATCCAGCGTGACATAATCCTTGCACTCTGTAGAGCTGCCCGTAAGCATAACATCAAGACCATCGAACTGATCGGGAGCGCTTGCGGAATTTCCCCTCACCGCCATGTAGTGGAACGCATTTGAAGCCGCCTTGATCTTTTCTTTCAGCTGGAATGCGATCTCGTCCACACTGCCGCTTGTGTTCTGGATAACACGGTCAACGTTGAACGCTCCGCCGAAAATCTTAAGCTCCGCAGTTTTCTTTGTGCGCTTTGCCTCGTTTGCCGTATACTCCGTATTGATAGCACGGAACTGAGCCGTTGAGGGAGTAAGCAGCTGAGTATATCCGTACACAAGATTCGAGCCGCCCGTGCCGGGAGCCACGCAGTTGTCAAAGGTCATCCTGTCAAGCAAAAGGGAGCTGCGGCGGAACTCGTCCACAACAGCCTGATCTATACGATCTGTCATACCTACCTTGCTTTCAGCCAGTGTAATTGCCATAAAAAAATCCTCCTATCACTTACTTGTTATAATGCTCACGGAGCGCACCGCTCAGAGTGAGAGGGGCGTTATCCGATGCAGGCTTACTCATTTCAGCACCTGTGGATACATCGGGGAGCTGTGCCGCAGGCTTCTTGTCCTCACCGAAAAGCCATGACTTTTCAGCCTTGATCTTGGTGAGCTGTTCATCAAGACCCATAAGCTTGCCGCCCTCTTCCTTGATGATAGACTTATCAATAAGGTGCTTTGCCAGAGCCGTGTCCTTTGCGCCTGCCTTAGTCAGAGCCAGCTCCAGCGCACTGTCGATGCGAGCAGCCGCCATATCCTCGGCATACTTCTTTTCCCATGTGGAAACGTCCGACTTAAGCTTTTCAACGTCCACACCGTCAAAGGTCCTGAGCTTTGCGGTAAGATCCTTTACGGAAGTTTCCGCAGCTTCAAGCTTCTTTTCTGCTGCTGCGGTCTTTTCCTCTGCCTTAGAAATTTCAGCCTTGTGAAGCTCCTCCACCTTTGCGGCTGTTTCCTCGGTCAGTCCGAGGGCGATAAGATCCTTTGTGTTCATGAATAAAAACTCCTTTCGATTTTTGATTTGGGTATAAAAAAAGCTCCTTGAAAATAGTCTTTCAAGAGCGTTTTTATAGCATTTAAATATTGATTTTACATTGCGCCGATAGTAGCCGCAATAGCAACCACCTGTGCCGAAAGCGTTACTACAGATGAAAAATCTCCTGCTTCAAGCGCCTTTTCCTGTGCCTTGCGGAGAAATTCAAGCTGTGTTTCAAGTATTTCCTTTGCTTCTGCTTCCATTCGGTTTCATCTCCTTTCGGGTATTATTAAAGCACCCTGCGGAATGTGCGCAAGGTGCTTCATTAATGAAGAAAAAATATTCAGCTATTCAAACGGGGAATATTCATGCTGTAGAAAACCTCGGGACGTATAAGCGTTACCGAGCTTATATTTGAATGTTCCATATGGTTTTCGATTTTGAAGCGTTTCAGCGAACTGCCTTTAAGTGTAAACCAGTCAAGACCCTCTCTGAAATGTCTTGCTATGTAGTCTCTTGCATTTTTGTTGGTCATTCCGAGAAGTTCGCCCACATCGGTGCAGCATATAACGCTTTCGCCGTACCACAGCTTTTCGGCTGCACTGTCCTTTGGCAGTCGGTAACAGCCTGTTTTGCGTATCTGCGGTATTACATCATGAGTTATCCAACGTCTGAAAGGCTTTGCCTGCGGCTTGTCACTTCTTAATATTACGCTGTATAAGCCGCTTTCGTTGATAATGTTCGTTATACCGATTTGACCGCCTAAGTCTAACTTAGTCACTTCATCTTCGTCAAGTCGGTTTGCTGTAACTGTTGGATTTGAAAGCTCCAGCACATCACATACATCTTTAAGCACCCACCAAAGCTCACCGTTTATTTCAACAGTCCTAAGATCATTTCCGTGATAATTGAAGAATATAAGGTCATTCATGTGCGTACACCTCCGACATGAGACGTACTCCCATTTCAAAGCCATTCTTAAATTCAATAGGTCTGTAACAAGCCGAATAATCATAAGCAAAATTCAGAATCTCTATACCAAGTTCACTATGCCTGTCAATGTTGCACTTTTTCAAAAATTCCTGTTCAAGCTTAGTTGTTGCATTATTTTCTGCGTAAATTTCCTCCGGACTTTCGGGCAGTAAATCCGCATAATAAATTGCATTGATTATTTTTGTAGAACTGTTCATAAAAAACTTCCTTTCAAAATCTTGACAAGAAAGTCCGTCTGATGTATAATAGATTTCAGACAAGGCTTTCTTGTCGGGTTTATTACGGTACTCGGTTCACTTCCTACGGTTTACGAGTACCGTTTTATTTTTTTGTCTTTTCATACACCAAATCAATTCCTTGACGAATAATTTCGCTTCTTGTAGTATTTTGTTCCTTTGCACATTCATCAAGCTTTTTCATATAATCAATACTTAAACGAAATTGAATACGCTCATTCATCGAATTGTCTTTTGGCGGTCTGCCTGTACGTGGCGACATTTTATCACCCCACTTTCTGTACTGACATTTATTATATTATTGTCAGTACAGAAAGTCAAGTAGATTTTGAAAGAATTTCACTTTTGTACAATTAAAGCACCTTGTTTTTGTGCAAGGTGCTTTGGTTATAAAGGAAGTGTTTTTACATTTTCGGAAAATTTAATTCGTGATATTACAAATTCTTCTCCGCATACATCACATGAAAAAGATGCAAATCCAATCTTATCTTCTTTTGCTCTAAATTCATGCTTAACAGTATTTGAAGAACATTTAGGACAACATGGTGTTTCATTATTACAGATTGCATTGTAAACATCTAACCATAATACAGCATTATTTTTCATACTTATTCACTCTATTCATAAAATTTTGCCACCAATATTCTTCTGAAAAACGTGCGGCACGCTCATAATCGTTAAGCTCTTCATTATTTTTTGCCTGTCCGAAAAGCTTAATCTGTTCGCAATGAATACGTTCATGACCTAACGTTTTTACAAGATTTTCACGGCTTGAAAATGCATCGGGATATAGTTGAATTTTTCGTCCGTTTTTGTGAGTATATCCGCAAAAACCTGTTCCGATAATGCTATAATCACGAATAATATCAATTTCAATTCCGTTAAGCTCAATGCCAGCAAGTGAAGCAACTTTTTTTACATACTTCATTTGCATAGGTTCCTTAATACACTCAAATTTGCCTGTATTTTTCACCTTTCTAAGCATATTATACTCTAAATATGCTTGTTTGTCAAGTGTTTTCTCCGCCCAAACAGCCTTCTGCGAAATGCTCCTGCCAAACCCATTGACCCGTGTCCGAGCATTATCTTTAAGCAGACCATTATCCCGACAAAAATCATTAAGCCGCTTTTCACGCTTCTTAAGCACCGAGGATTTCCGTGCAAACTCCTTGTCAAGCTTGGCTTTCAAAGCCGCATCGGAAGTGTTAGTCCGTGCAGAGTCCAGAGCCGCCAGCTCTCTCTTGGAACGGCGCACAGCTCTTTCATACCCTCTCTGCTTCTGCGTTTTCTTGTAATATTCGAGATTTTCAGCCTCGGTAAATGTCGGCTCGCTCGCAGGAATACTGATCCCCTCAAAGAACGGATAGAAATTATGTCGGCAGTTCCAGCCGCCCAGTCCGTCACCACGACCATATCCCGTAACGGAAAAAGACTTGTATTTCGGGTGCTTTCCCGAAAGTGAATAGATCTGCCCCTGCCACTCCGCATGAGTAGGACGTGCGCCGAAATGAGAGGAAACCTCAACAAGATCGCTCCCCATTTCATTTGCAAGGTCAAGCTGCATATCACAGCAGGTCTTGTTAATGCCTGTCCGCACAGCACGTCGGACAGCCACATCCACCTGATCCCTGTGACCGCTCTTGTACTCAACCACCGCAAGACCCTTTTCCGCAAGTTTTTCAATCGCCTTATACACAGCTTCATCGGGAGTAAATGCACCGCTTGCCACTTCAAGCCATGCCAGATCAAGCGCATCGGAAAGCATACGGTTTGACACGGCAGCCATGCTGTTTGTCAGATTACGCATCAGACCGTTAGTAGCCGCAAGACCCTTTTTGAACGTATCATTCAGAGCAACGCTCTTAAAATACGATGTAAGCTTGGCACCGCTCATAGGGTCAAGCGCACCCTCTGAAATAGCATACCGATATATTTTAGCGTCCTCATTCAAGGCAAGCTTTACCGCCTCGGTATACAATTCTCGGATAACCCTTTCACGTACCTTTGCATTTTTGGCAATAATACGATTGACCGCCGCCGATGAAAGCCTCAGCTGATTAGCCTTATAGAGCAGCCACTCGGAAGAGGGCGTAAGCACATTCGCCTTGACGATACGCTTTGTGACCTCTGCGATTATCTCCTCTTGAAGCTCATTCACAAGAGCGATCATCGGCTGTGGGAGCTGTTCAAGATAATTCGGCGTGAGCATTAAGCCTCACCGTCCTCAAAATCCATAAGAGCTTCGTCCTCAGAGCCGCCCTCAATTTCGGATATGATTTTCCGTGCGGACTGTTCATCCTCGCCGTACCACTTGGAGCGGTATTGCCATTTGGGCATGATCCCGTCTCTCACATCCTGAATATCCTGCGCACGCTCGGCGGCTTCGTCGATTATCACCGACTTATCGAAAATTATTTCAATATCCGTGTTTTCGTCCGCACCCAAAGAAAAATATCTGTTTCCTATATGTATCAAACTTCGCACAAGGGAAATCAGAAAACGCTCAACAGAAACATAATGCTTGTGTGCGTTCTGAATAAGATCCTGCTTGTCTCCCGTGTACTGTGTAGCGGTAACAACCGCCCCCGAATTGAACTGATAATGCTTGTTTCCCAGTCCGCATTTAAAGGAAAGATAATCAAGCTGAGCCTGAACTCCGTCCTTGTTTTCGGTCACTCGTAACAGCGGATTATGCTCCTGAATAAGCGGTGCGCCGCTGTCGGGAATAAGATTTTCAGGCAGATAATGAAACAGCTGCTGACCCACATCATCGGGAGCAACAGCCACACCGTCCTCGGTGGTTTCTATCAAGGACTTCTGCATAAATACTTTCTTGCCGCCTAACTCAAAATCTTTTACAAGATTATTGTAGGCAAGGTCAACACCTTTAAGGATATCTATTGCACCATGCAGGATAGAAACACCCAAGCCGCCCGAACATGGTATATTGTTTTCAATGTTGGGAGAAATTATGGAAAACCAGGGGTAAAACTCCTGTGTATGAAATTCAGCCGTTATATCATCAAAGAGCGGAGCTTCACGAAAACCACCATTATCGGTGCAGAAACAATGATTTCGGATAACATAACCGTCACTTTCGAGTGTGTGCACCTGACATATCACGTAATTACTGCCCCTCACAAGATGCTCGGAGCAGAAAGCCGCCTCGGTAATAACGCCGCCCTGACAGGATATCGGCAGAATATATTCAGCCGATACAAATTCAAGACAAAGCTGTGTACTGTTATGCACTTCAACCTGCCCGTCACGGTTCTTAGCCTTTTTCAGCCGTATGACCGCCGCTCCCGTTCCGCTGTAGAAAGCCTTTTCTATCAAGCGGTTAGCATTGACCCAGAAATGACAATTTTTGAAAACGCCCCCCGTCTCACGTTTGCCCTGAATAAACTCCGACGCTCTTTCATCTGATATCTTAACATGCGTTTTTTCATTGAGAAGTACAGATGCCCAGTCCTCACACACCTTTTTCGCCATGCCGAGACTGTAAATATCCCGTTCTATCACTTTGATACCGTTATTCATGCGGAAACGGTGAAAGGGCTTGTGATAACCTCTCCACCAAGCCGCCCACAGCTCAATATATCTGCTGTAATAATCGGCGGAGAAGCTTCCGCCGTATTTCTTCGCCGCAAATTCAAGCACATGCCTATTCAACCTCTGCACCTCCCTTCATGCTCAGCCCAAATCTTTCAATATACGGCGCAAAGCTGTATTCCAGAGCGTCCGCCGTGTCTATATCCTTTGTACCGTCATCAAGACGTACAAATTTTGTTGTCTCCTTAACATCCCACACCTGAGAGCATAAGCTGTTTATTACGTTTTCACAATCCTTATGAACAATAAATCTGCGCTGACTCATGAGAGCCGAAAGCGCAAAAATACGACCGTTTATAATGCCCTTTCGGGATTCCGAAACAGGTATTTTAATACCGTTTTTACGCAAATACAGAGCAATGGATGAAATTATAACAGTTTCCGCACAGTCGCAGTATATAGCACGTATAGGCACACTTTGAAACATACTGCGGATATATTTCACAAACTCCGCAAGCTCTTGGTAGATTTTTTCAACAGAGATTTCACCTTTGGCTCCGTCAACCTTGTGATCCGCAAGAACAGCAAGCCTTTCAAACCGCCCGATAATGCCCGTAGCCACAAAAACAGTTTTAGAACCGTTTCCGCCGAAGTCCACGCCGATATTTATCATCTGCATTGATTTTGGATAATCCGCAACAATATAATCGGAGCGCTTATCCGCAAACTGCCTGAAAATAAGACCCTCTGCGCTTTTCCTCCGCCCTAAAATATCACGCTCATACCATACCGTACCCTGCTGATACTGGGATATGGTAGCCTGTAAGCTTTCCTCGGAGATATTGATATTGTCAAAAATATTGAAGCTTTCGTAGTTATACTTAAAAGCCAGCTCCCCACGCTCAGCCTGCTCCGCATACTTGTCTATGTATTCCGTATAGATCTGATGCTCGGGAGGGGACGGATTCAAGTCCCAGAAAACCTTTCTGTTCCTTGCCGCAAGCTGCCTGTTAAAGGCTTCCTTTATGGTGTTGTCATGGTGGAGGTTGATTTCCGTCGCTATCCACATTCCTATTGAAAAACCTCTGAATTTGGCATAGCTGTTTATCTTTGCGCCGCCTACAAAAAGGATAATGCGCTGCTTATTTCCCGTAGACTTACCGCAGATTATAAGTGCCTCGTTCCCCTTGAATTTGCCCCAGCGGCACTGACCTCTGAAATAATGCTCCACTCCGAAGCCGTTGCAGTCTCCTATAATAGCCTTGGCAGTGGGAGCGGTAGAAGCTGTTGCAAGGTGGATCTTGTCCTCAGTCTTTTCAAGGGCAAGACAAAAGGCAAGCACGTTGTCAACGGTCTTGCCCGATCTTACCGCTCCCTCGGCAACATTTATCATGCTGCCGTCACAGCGGCGTATGTATTCAAGATGCTTTTCGGCAAAATTGTAAGGTATCTTTTTAACCGCCCTCGTTTTCGGCTTTTTTGCCATAAAGCACCTCCTTAACCTCTGTTACGTCCTCAATTTCGATCTCGCCCGAAGGCTTGTCGGAATATTTATCGGGCATACGGTTTTTAAGAAGCATAGACAACGCCGATATATCAGGCTTTGTATGCACCGTCTTAGTCGTAACGGTTTTACGACCGCCCTTATATGATATCTGCCTTTCAATATGAGTACCGCCCACAGCAGCCGACACAAGAGCCATTTCCGCCTCGGCGTTTATAAGCTCCTCATTGTCCGCAAGAAAAGCCGCTGCCTCGGCATGACGCACAGTAAAATCCGAAATCATTTTACGCCGCTTTTTCGCCGAAGGCTCGGCAAGCAAAGCGGTATATAGCTCCTGCACTGTTCCCGAGGATATATCCTTTTTCTTATCCTCGGAAAAATTCAAAGCCCCGTCCAGATCGGCAAGGGCTTTTTTCTTCTTATCGTTCAAAAAAATCACCCTTTCCGAAAAACGCTCTCAGAGCGCACATAAGGCGTTTTAATTTTCATGGTAAAATTATCCCACCAAACCCACAAAATTAAATTTAAACGGTATTTTAAAGGATTTAAACGGTATCTGCCGAATGACTTTGTTTTTGGGTATGCTTCGCCATTCGGAATCGGGATATTTTCCCGTCCGTTACCCTGAATTATCTGTTTCAATAATCCATACAGAGGACCGAATCAACTCTGTACTTCATCGGAAACTTATTCAACCGAATATTCAACTCCCACGTTGAATTTATGCGGCTTATTATCAAGAATTATCTGCATTCCTGCCTTCTTCTGCCGCACGTTCCAGTATCTTACATACTGCTCCTTACCCTTGAGCCAGCCGCCCGTAACGGTTATTTTATCGCCCGACACAACAGCCGTGCTTTCGGGTATAACAGCGCCGTTATTGATGATGATCCGCATGAACGGCTCCTCATCGGCGGCGATAGGCGTAGGCTCACCGAGAAAACGGATAACTCCAGATGTACTCTTTACAGTGTAATATGTAAAGCTGTCAACCTCGGTTACGTCCACAAAAACATATCCGGGGAACAGTAGATTAATAACCTTTGTCCAGCCTGCATTTTTACGTACTATAAGTTCTCTCCTCGGAACATAAGCAGATATCCCCGAGCGGATAAGATTTGCACATATATTGTTTTCTTTCCCTGTTTCCGTCTGGATCACATATATCATGATGACAGCTCCTTCTTTTTGTTTTCAATATATTCCGCAAGCTGACCGTACAGCCTCGGATCGTCCTGCTCCAGAGCCGTAAACAGCTTTTCCTTGGCGGAGTCAAAGCCCAGCTCCGTAAGCTCACGGTTCTTGATATCCATGCTCCGCTTATACGACACCGCCCTTACAAGCTCCGCAGCCTGCTTTATTAGTTTAAGCGGATCCGCTCCGCTCAGCTGTTCGGGAGACAGTCCTCTGACTGCTGACATAATAAGATTAGATGATATCTGAACTATGCCCTCGGTGGTATCAAGATCGGGATACTTAGCGCACTCCTGCATGATAACCTTGAAATTCTCCTGAGCTATGTGGATCGCTTCCATATCCGCACACAGTCCCTTTGCATATCTGCATATTGCCGACTGTGAAATATTCTGACCGCAGGTATCTTTTATATATTCGGCAATGTCACGATATGTAAACTGCGCCGACAGCACCATTTCGTCAACGGTATTTTTAACGGTTTCGTCAAGCATGGATATTCTGCTGTGTCTTCTTCTGCTCATGATATCACGCCCTTACACAGTCATCATGCTCACGCCCTGCGAGAAGTCTTAATCCCTTTGCCGACAGCTTTGCTTCAATGTTATCAATATCCTCGTCGGCAATATCCGCAGGAGCCTTGCTGTCGCATCTGCGGATATTGATATATCCTGCAAGACAGAGGTAATTCACAGCCGATATAAAGCTGTCACGCTCCGTTTCGGGAGCGAGCGCCCTGCAAAGCTGAGCAAGCTTGTTATAACCGATACCGCCGATATTTATTGCTCTCAGCACAATACCGTTTGTCTCCGCAAAATTTTCTGAACGTATTCTTTCAAGCATTTCATTCTCACTCATGATTTGCACCTCCCTTCATTTCCATAAGGATATCCATTATCTTATCAAGCTTTTTTTCGGTTTTCAGCTGCTCCCTGAAAAAATCCTCACGGGTAAGATAATCGTCCTTTATTCCCGTGACAGTGTGCTGAAGCTTTTCAAGCTCCGATTTATCTGCCTTCGACGCAATATCCGAAAAAGCCTTCTTTACAAAAAAACCGATGATACCCATTAATGTAGTTATAATTATGCTGTATATTTCCGCTCCCGACACATTTTCACCCCCCAATATAAAAATATACCGTATAACTGTTCGTCTGAAAACAATTATACGGTATATTCACTGAAATATTCAATGGGCATAATTCGCAGCTTTATGTCACACCTCCTCATTATAAAAGCTGATCTGTCCTTCAAGCGGCTGATTCCGTATTTCATCATACATCATCGAAATGATCTTGCGTATTGTCCGCTCATGAAGTCCGTACTGTTTTGAAAGCTCCTTGTAGTTACAGCCGTTAAACTCTGCAAATATCCTTTCGTTCCGGAGCCTGAGCGTGAGCCTGTCGGGCATTCTCACCGTGATCGGCTCGCCTGCGTATCGTTTCACGAGCTTTTTATACGCTTCCAGACCGATACAGTCCGCAAGCTCACGCTGATTGTCGTCAAGATCTTCTATTGTAAGCTCGTCAAGCAGGCTCATGTTATCGCTCCTTTATTCTTCAATAAGTTCTATTGACGTATTATTTTTTATCAGATGTGCTTTCAGCGTTCGGAAAGAGCCGAAATACGGCTCATAACTTGTAATATAATATCTATCGGGATTTTCTTTCATGTAACGTTCAAAAGCCCGTTTGCCGACTTCCTTGATCACTTTGGCTTTTTCCTTTGCTGTGAACAGCTGCTTTCGGCTTTCATGAAAAAATTTTCTTCGTATATCACAGTCTTCGAGCAGCCATTCACCTCTGATTTTTCCGTCCACATAAACAGCAAGGCAGTATTTTGTTATCGTTTCCTGTACATAGCATATGGTTATCTCATAACCGTCTATCATCAATTTTGCACGTCCGAATATTGATGACAATTCTTTTTCAACCTTTTCCCAGTCTTCTTTAGTCATGTGCTTCACCTCTGTTTTCAAACCTTTTCCCAAGCTCATTGTATATAAGCTTATGTATCTCATTATTGATCTCACAAAGCTTATTGTTTGAATCTATCAGATCATCAAGGATACGCTTCATATAAGCATTGTTTTCATTGTTTTTTATTATTTCGTAGCATTGTTCATTCCTCCTTTTAATATCCTTGTTTTCATTTTCCGTCAAAAAGCAGATCTGATACGCCATATTCACATCTAAAGTTACTGTTATTTTATCATTCATCTTATCACCACATTCCAGATCATGACCGCCTGCGCAGCCGATTTCTTAGCTCCGCCCCTTGCATGACATTCATTCCCGTGGCAGCGCACCTGATAGCTGTAAACCACCGTTGAAAACTCATTGGGACGGCTCATAAGCTTACCGTTAATGTCCCGATGCCCCGATATCTTCTTATGAAGCTTAACGGCAGCACTTCCGCAGAACGGACACTTTTTTAATGATTCCATAGCAGATCCTCCCTATAATACGGCGGAACAGGCTCTTTCCCTTGACCGCCTTGATATTACTGTTCTTTCCCACCTCAACCACCGATACGATCTCGCAGTCAACATGGTACCATGCCATGATAAAATCTCTGCAATGCTTCTCCGCATCGAATGACGTATGAGCCGCAGAAACCATTGTATTCAAAATAAGTGCGTTTTTAGGGTCTTTCCATATGATATGAAACTCCCTCATGTCTCCGTAAGTTCCCATAATATGTTCCTTTCTGTTTTATATCAGCTCTATCATCTCGGGGCGTACATATAACACCGCCTTGTCATCAAACAGCTGCTGTACCTCCGCCTGATAGAAATATTCCTTTTCGTTCTTCCGAATTATAACCGCAGTAAGCTTGTATAATCCGTCAATATAGTTTCGGCTGTCTTTTATGCGCACAGCCGTTCCGATTCGGCACACTATATCATTCAGCTTCATTGACCTAACCTCCCGTCAGTAAGCAGCGCCGACAGACAGTATACAATAATGCATATTATAACTGTCATTCCTTATCTTCCCTCACATTCATCAAGATATAATCCACGTATTGCATAGCTGCATAGCCGTTCAGAAATACTGTCTTGTCAATTTCGTCGTGGCTGTAGCAATTTCCGTTTGCTGTCCATATTCTATGAGTAGAAACCTCCTGAATTTTGGCTTCCTCTATCATCTGTCCCACATCATTTTCCTTGTGGACTATGTATAGTGTACCGCCAACTCTGGCAGGAAGTACAACTACTCCTTTTTCCAACAGGTAATCCACAGCACCGTTAGCGATAAGGCGCTCTGCATCGCCTGTTATCCTACCGAACAGCCACATAAGCTTTTCACGCATTTTTTTCATTGCTACGTCTCCTTTCGGCAGATACAATATACCTGTTCAGCGTTTCGATAAGCTTTATTCCGTCCTCCACATTCAACCGTGAAAACGGCTGTGAAGCTCCCGAAAGCTTGCCGATAGCCTTTCTGATCACTCCGCTGAGCCTTTCGCCCTCAGAAGCAGCGGAAGGCACCTCGTCATACTTTTCAAGCACGTAAATCAGTGCAAAAGCCTTTCCGCATTGCGCCTGCGTCATGCCCGATGTTTCATATTTTCTTGCAGAACGATTTTTTTTACCGCCCAGACGGGTACTCAGCTCTCCGATGAGCGCCGAGCTCTGAGCTCCCGTCAGCTCTTTAAGGCTGTCCGAGCCTGTGACCGCTTTGCATAAAAGATGCAGATCATCACTTTTCATATTAAGCTGATGAGACATCGCCCATATTTTTTTCAAGCTGCTGTTATTCATACACTCACTCCCTCGGAGCAATCACAGAGGAATCCCCCTGTGACCGCTCCATAACCCTTACTTTGCCGAAACAGCAAATGACTTTGTAACGCCGTGTACTACATACTGCTCATAAACTCCGGGATAGTCCTCATTGAACTTCTCCTTGTTAAAGCTGCTTGTATTCCTCTCTTTGTATGTAGCCTTAAGATCTCCCTCTTCAAGCTCGCTGATAGAAAACTCAGTCATTACAGCTATAACAGCCGCCTTATCCTCGTCACACTTCTTTTCAAGCTCCTTGATCTTGTTCTTGTTGGAGCGGTAGGAGCGGATCCTTTCAAGCATTTCCTCGTGATTGATCTTCTTAACCTTTGCTTTTCTTGCCATAGTTTTTTCTTCCTTTCTAAGATTATAATGAATATGTAGCCTTGACTCTGCGTTTACACGGGCTGGTCACCGTTCCCCAAAGGGAGCCGCATTAAGGCGGAGCGGTTACGCCGCTCCGTATTGTTATTTTTCATCGGCGATACGCTTAAGCACCGCTCCGATGTTCGGTATCCTTGCATTAGCCTTCCTTGCAAGCGCCGCAAGATAGTCTATCGTAACATTTCCGCCGTTGCTGTTGTATGCGTTCTTGTAGAATATGACTGCACGCCTTATGCCCTCGCCGTTTGTCCTTGATATTGCAAGGAGAAATTTCAGCTCCGCTTCACAGCCGCTTTCAGAAAGCAGGGGAAACAGTAATTTCACGTCATCGTAGGTTACGTCCTCGGAATGAAACTCAGGACGAAATCCCGCTCTGTTCCATACCTGACCCGATTCACTCAGCTTTTTATCTGTAAAATGCCTGTGCATTGACGGATTTCCTATAAATGCCACTCCCAGTGTTTCACCCTTTTCGGTAAATGCTGTTGCAATAGTCCTCAGATGATCTATCGCCTTAAAGCTCAGATGCTGCGCCTCGTCAACGATGATAAGCATACCGTCATGCAGCCGTGAGCATACCGCTCTGTGCAGATTGTTAAGCCCCGATACGCCGTTTATCCCAAGACTGTCCGCTATAAGCATAAGCACGCCTCTTACCGAGCTGTCAGCATATCCGGGAGTGATGACCACGGTATTCCCCGGATAATCCGACGCATATTTTTTTATAGCTCTCGTTTTGCCTATCCCTGCGTCACCCGTTATTATCTCACACTCTCCCACAAGATGAACGCTCCTCAGAAGCTGATATATGGTCTCCGAAATTGATGTGGGAGCATATTCTATATCCTTATATATCTTTGTTTCAAGCTTTTCCTGTTTAAGCTCAAAATAACTGCGGAGCTTCTCGAAGATCTCGTCTGGATTGCCCTTGTATTTGCAGTTTCGTATACCTGAAATAGTACCCGTTGAAATACCCAGCGCATCAGCCGCCTTGCCTGCGCTGCCCTGTTCGGTGATAAAATGCTCCAGTTTGTTCAGAAGCTCCGTATTGCGTTCGCTGTATGTACTGTAAGCGGTGCAGCGTCTTTCGAGGAATGTACAGAGCATATCATAATTTCTGCCTGCTCCCGAAAAAGCGTCTTCCTTTGCGCCGTCTCCCTGTAAGCCTGCCAGAACAGCTGCTCCCTTTTCTCCGAACTCCTTTTCAAGCTCAGAGTAGCTTTCTTTAACCTGATTTATATCCATAAATTACGCTCCTTTCGATTTTTCAACCGCCTCATTTGCCCTTACTATATCGGCAAATTCAACTCTTGTTATGTTCATTTCACCGCCCTCATGCTCAGGAGCAATAACGGGAGTGAAAACCTCGGGCTGTGCGATCTCGTAGCCCTCGGCGTTCTGTTTCGCTCTGAGAAGCTCAGCTTCAAGCAATGATACAGCGTCATATTTCTTATACTCGTCAAGCTGTTTTCTGACAGCCTTTCGTGTTGCCGCCTGACTGCGCATAAAGGTCTGTATATCTTCCTGCTCCGCTCCGATGAACGGCAGATCAAGATGATCGGCACAGGCATATCGGTACAAAAATTTATCCGTATCCTTTTCGTATACCATGACCTCGGATAGATCTGCAGGATCAAAGCGCACAAAAACCTCTTCGCCGATATGGAAAACAGTGTTTTCGTCCTTATACCATATCTTACGCCCTGCCCATTCGATAAACACACCGTTTCGCTTGATCTGCTGTATCTTGGTGGAGCGGCGCATAAGCAGCCTCAGATTATCCTTGTCGCTGGTCCTGAACTCAACGTCACCCGATCTTACAGCCTCGTTCCATACCTCAATGCGCTTTTTTCCTTTATATAGCTTTTCCTTGCCGCCGTAAAGCTCGCTGTTATATCCTCTGATGAACACAGGGAGTATATCTCTCAGCTCCTTGTCGGTGATAAGCCGCTTTTCCTTTACAAGCTGACTGCATTCCTCGGGTCTTTCTGAGGGCTTGCCGCCGCAGTAGCTTTCTATTGACTTGGAATAATGCTCCTTGAAGGTATAGAAAAACCTTTCGATAGGCTTTGCCTTTGCATTGGCAGGAATAGCGTTTGTCATTGTAATGCCCAGTAAGGAGAGTATCTGAACAGGGTGCTCTTCCTTCTGCCACGAAGCTTTTTTGCGGTGTCCTCGTCCTGCCACATCTCCTGCAAGGAACTCCGAACCGTTGTCGAAGTATACCCCAAGAGGCAGTCCATACCCTTGCAGACAAGCGGAACGTAGCGCATAAAGGGTAGTATCCGAATTTGGATGATCGCACAGCTCTGCGGCTGTGATAATGCCACTCTTTGCGTCCATGTAAGCCGTGATTGAAGCACGGTGTACCTCTCCGCTGTCCGATACGCTGAAAAAGTCAAGTGTATGGTTATCCGCTATCCAGATATCGTTGCATTTAAGACTGTCCATGTTGCGCTCAACGTGTTCAAGGTATTTATCCGTAAACTCCTTTTCGCCCTTCCGTGCATAAGCAACTATGCACTTTGGTATCTTCTCGGCGGCTCTGCGGAAGGTACGGGAGCTTGGGATACTGCTTGCCAGCTCGGGATAATACTCACGGCATACTGCAACAGTCTTGTTATAGCAGTTTTCCACCGACGGCTGATGCCTGTTCAGATAAAACGCCGTGAATATATCGAACACCTCGGGTCTTATACTGCACTGTCCCTTGTTCCAGCCGCCCCGATGATCCACAAGCCCCTCAAGATCATGATTAATATATGCCGTATACTTGCGGTAAAGGATATCGGGACTTATGTTGATGCCCTGATGCTCAAGCTTCATCTTTCCGCAGAACATAGGATCTGCCTCTGTCTTTTTCCTGAACTTAGCACGCACATCAAGCCATTCTTTTATTATTCCGCACCACATGGAGATCTGCTCACGCTCCTCCGCTGTAAACTCGTCAAGATTTTTTCTGACGGGCATTTTAACGGTCTTCAAAGGCTGTTTTTCCGCAGGCTCTGGAGGAAGTCCCGTTTCCTTTCGCCGCCGCTCGTAATACTTACGTTTCAGCTCCTCGGGAAGCTCCGTCACGGGAATAAGATACTGCATACACTTGTTTTCTGTATTTTCCCTCATTACCGATTCAAGCTTACCGTTATTGATCTGCATTCGTGTATATCTTACCGAACACCCCTTAAGCTCGGCATACTCTTTTACGGTGATATATTCCACACTCACACCCCTTTGTTTGTCTATTCTGCTGATTTTTCTCAAAATATATTGAACATCTGTTCGATTTTTGGTATAATATCAATCAGAGTCCTGAACATCGGCAGTTATTCCCTCAAGGAATTCCATGGTTTCAACCAACAGCGTGAGAATGGTCGCAACATTCTTACGCACCTGTTCAGGCTCTTTTTTTATATCCTCACTGAGAGTTATCTCACAGAGAAGCTGTCCTGCTTCAAAGGCACATAACAGCATACGCCGTCTGAATTCATTCATATTCATATTAACACTTCCTTTCTGACCTGCCATCGTCAGTGTGGGTAGGTCATCTCCCACAGACGGAGCAGAAGCTCCGTTTCGGCGGTTATTTACAGCTTGATGCGTACCCAGTAACAGCTTTTTCCGCTGCGTATCGGCACGAATGACAGCATTTTGTATCCAGTCATAAGATCAGCTTTTCTTACTTTTACTTTCATGACGCTGTACCTCCGTACTTCTTGACGTAGTCGGGTCTGCGGTAAAGCTCATCAACGGTACCAAGCCCTGTTTTTACCTTGCTCCAATCTATGATATACCTTTCAAAATACGGATACGGCATCTCTATAGCAAGCCGTACCTGATCTTCTTCAAGCTCCAGGAGTTTACATATCTTAGGAACAGTAACCTTTTTCTGACGCAGATATTTTATTGTTCTGATTTCTCGTTCTGTCATATCAGCTCACCTCTATTCCGTCAAAGAACCGCTCCATATCGCAGTGGAGCGCCTTTGCGATCTTGCGGAGCGTGTCCGCCATCGGAATATTTTTTCCCTTTTCGATCTTGCTTACAGCGGCGGCGCTTATTCCTGCTCTGCCCGCAAGCTCTCGCTGATCCATGCCAAGCTCTTCACGTTTTGCACGGATATTTCTGCCGATAATATTATTCATCTATATCCCTCCCTGTTATTTCTTCATACTGCGCAGCAACTGAAGCGCAGTAATCTTCACGTGCATACAGCTTCATAAGCTGATACAGCTCCTTAGCTGTCTTTATACATTGTGTACATATAAAATACTTGTTGGAATATGCTATGTCGATTATCATCTGAGCTATCGTGTCAACAAGACCGTCAACAGCACTCAGAGCTTCTTCAAGCTCAATTTCAAGCCTTTTGAGTTCGTCCATAATATCCATGCTCCTTTCATTTAAGCTTCGGGCAAAGTCCCAGACCTGCGCCCCGTGTCGTTTCAGGAGGATGCCTCTGGAACTTGTCGGCTATGTAGCAATCCTCACGCTTTTCGCATTTACAGCAGTCGCATTGTCTGCTCTCGTTGGTGTAAATGAATCTGAGCCAGTATATATCCTCATCGTCCATACCCTTTGATTTAAGGTAATATACAGCCTTAAACTTGCTCTCAAACTTCATTACCTCTCCCTTTTCATCAAGCAGATATTCAAGCTCATTCAGCGTAATGTCGTTTATGTGCTTTCCTACAATGATCATGTCATTTGCCCTCCTCGAAAAAAGTAAGCTGAACATCTGTCACAACAAAATGCCTTCTCTTGTATCTGTTTACCGACATCTGAGAAATATATTCGCCTGTTATGCTCTGCACAAAATTTGCGACCTGCTGACAGGAATATTTTCCCGAAGCGATCATTTCATCAGCCTGCTCTTTGACCTCGGGCGGAAGCTGTTCGATTTTTGAGGGAGTTACATAGGTGTATTTTTTTGCTATGCGTTTTTCTCCGACTGTTCTTTCAACGGGAGCGGTCACTGCACTGTTTATAACGGGGAGCAACTGCTTAAGCACTTCCGAAATAACCGCAGCAGTCACTTTTGAAACAAGCTGTTCCGTGTCAATGCTGTTTGCGCCGTAGCTGCCTGTTCTGCGTATGCTCGGCAGGACTTCATCAAAGACCCAGCGTTCAAACTTCTCCGCTCCCGGAAGCTTACTGCTTACTATGAGGCGGTAGAGGTCTCCTTCGGGAATGTAATTTACTAATTGCATTCCACCATTTGTGGGGAGGTGGTGTTTCACCACCCCCTTACAATGTTGCTTAACTGCATTAATCGTATCCTTGTAACCTAAAATCCTTGCACACTGCGTAGCAGGGAAATACTCCTTGCCGTCAATAATCATTACCCCAAGCTCACCGAACTCGGTATTATTGAATACTCTTAAATCGTTCATTAAAATTCCTCCATTTACTATTGTTTTTTCAAGCTACTTATGGTACAATTATTCTAATATGGGATAACTGCGCCTATAGGATTAACTACTGTTAATTATACTGGAATATTTCCAGTATGTCAATAATAAAAATGGATTTTTTCCAGTTAAAGGAGGTTTTTGTAACTATGCCTAAAATCATCATAGAAAATTTATTAAAAATGCATATTGATAGACAAAAAATGATTGATAATGGTTTCAAGCCACAAAAGTATGATGATGTTTTGCGAAATAAATCAAGTTATAAATTAAATGATTTAATAGAGATTTCGGAAAAATTCCAGTTATCTCTTGATTATCTTGTGTATGGCAAAGAAAAAAGCCCGTCTATCTCTCTTTCAGATGACGAGCAAAAGCTTCTTGGATATTTTAAGGAGCTGTCTCCTAATGTACAGCAGCAACTCATCGGCAGGGCGGAGCTTCTTGCCGAACAGGCTGAACGGTCCTCTCAGATAACCTGCAGCTGTTATATTGCCGACGTAGCCGCAGGAGCAGGCATATCAGCACCCTTTACTATTGACGATGCTTTCTCTCCTCGCCAATTCAACCGGAGCGACGTTCCCTCCAATGCAGACTGCGGCGTCCCGATCAACGGAGACAGCATGGAGCCTAAATATCCTCACGGCTGTATTGTATGGGTAAAGCGTAACGCAGAAGTGAAATACGGAGATACCGTCATTGTCGTCCGCAACGGTGAGCCGCTGTGCAAGATCTATAAGCAGGACGGCTTATACTCCTATAACCAAAAGTATAACCCGATACGCATAAGCGAAGATGACAGTATACAGATCTTCGGTAAGGTTATAGGGTTTTATACCGATGTTGACTGATATTGAGAGGAGGTGAACAGCATGAAAGATATATGCCGTGTTTTGTCCAAGGTAGTTTTAGCGCTTGGAACTATCGGAAGTATGATCCTTGCGGGTACACTCGGAAAAGAAACAAGCATTTCAGCATACGGAGCGATACAGCAGGAGCGTAACTGGGGAACTACTATAATAGTTTTCCTTGCAGCCGCTTTTTCTGTTTTTCTGATGTTCGTGATTCTTTCGGCACTTGGAGAGATACTTGAAAATCAGGAAAGGATCATGTACAGCCAGACAAATTCTGCTTCTAAAAATAAGATCTCCAATTCAAATAGCAGTAATTCAGGCGGCACTTGGACATGTCCCGAATGTGATACTGTCAATTCAAATTCGGTGCGTATGTGTAAAGACTGCGGTTATACCAAGTAGCAGTCTGTATTATATTGCTTTTGAAACAAAACTGCACATAGTTTACAGGGGTAGGAAGTAGTTCCCACCCCCTCACTTTTTTGTTCCCAGTTCCCACCCCTCTAAATCATTCAGAAAATCAAAAAAATGTAAGCTGATAACATCGTTTCAGCTGAATGGCGTTTATACATTCAAACGCCGAAAAAACAAGCCTAAAAGACCATTCAAGGGGTAATAAAATACCTCTTGAACGGTCTTTTTGTGTTTCCGTTAAAATTCATCGCCTTTTCAAGAAGACCCCTCAAAAACGGCAAAATCGGCTTGACAGCACCGCTCCCGTTTTATTGCAAAAAATAACGGCTGAAACCACGTATTTGCACATGTTTCAACCGTTTTTTCCACTTCTTCCGTGTATTGCCGCTTTTTTGCACTTTACTTGTCACTTTACAAATACCTCTCTTTGATGTGCCTTCGGTGGCCTTGAAGGAATCGTAGAAGAATACCATGCAGACTAAAACAGCAGCGCCTGCCGCTAAGAATTCCATTAATATGTACATGAGAGCGTCACCGATCGCAAGACCGTTCCAGATAACGCTTCCGATAACAACACCGGGGTTGAGATAAGCAGGACCGCCCATTATTGCGGCAATCGCAAGTCCGAAGCCTACCGCAAGGCTCCATGCTACTACAAGCTCAATGTAGTTAAGGGTCGATACAAGTGTCTTTTTCAGGTTTACGTTGCACATATAAGCGTAACCGCCTGCTAAGAAGATAAAACTACCGATGAATTCTGACAGATATGTCATAAATATCAGCTCCTTTTAATAATGTTTATGTTTGGATTATAACATATTGACTAAAATTTGTCAACATACCGAAAACGTTTATATGCATAATTTACATTTGGCATATATTTGGCATACTTTAAATACATTCATGTGTCATAAAATGTCAAAAAAAGACCGCAGAATTTGATCTGCGGTCTTTGACGAATTATTGGAGCGGATTACGAGGCTCGAACTCGCTACCTCCACCTTGGCAAGGTGGCGCTCTACCGGATGAGCTAAATCCGCAAAACGCTGAGAAAACAACGTTTATTAAAAAAGTGCCTCCGATCGGAATCGAACCAATGACACGGGGATTTTCAGTCCCCTGCTCTACCGACTGAGCTACAGAGGCATATTGAACATAAAGTTCAATAAATGGCGACCCGGAAGAGACTCGAACTCTCGACCTCCGCCGTGACAGGGCGGCGTTCTAACCAACTGAACTACCGGGCCTCATTCCCCGATTATTACCGGGAAACTTTTAAATGGTGGGAACAATAGGGCTCGAACCTATGACCCTCTGCTTGTAAGGCAGATGCTCTCCCAGCTGAGCTATGCTCCCATTCGATGTCGCCCTCAAAAATCAAGTGTTACGTCTGCCTTTCGGCTTTCAAGCTTGTCTTATCTCTGACGACTTATTCATTATATAACATAACCTCTGAAAAGTCAATAGGTTTTTTCAAAAAAAATCATCTTTGTAAATATTATACAACAAAAAGACGCTCAACCACCCGTTAAAATGATATATCCTACAACAAAACGCACCCTCATCGGACAAGATACGATATGATCTTCCGAAAAACCCGTACCGCATACTATGTACAGACATATCACACGGTTTACAATTAACATATTATTCAACATAGTTCACAATTAAAAAACAGATACCCCGACAATAAACCGAGGTATCTGTAAAAAACGTGACAGTATATCAGCCGCCTCTTTTTCTTGAGGTATTTCTGCGTTTGCTGTCCATATTCTTTTTGATATCGCCCATTCTTTCATCTGAGCGCTGCTTCCACTTGTTCATCATATCTTCAAAAGCCGCTTCGGGAGTAAGGGGAGCAGCTTCCTGAGGCTTGCTCTTGGGCGCATTTGGTCTGTCATTTTTCTGACCGCCTCTTTCGCCCTTTCTTTCGCCCCTGTCGGAGCGTTCACCCTTGAAATTACCCTTATCGGAGCGCTTCTGATCCCTTTTCTGAGGCTGAGGGCTTTCGGTAGCCTTCTTTATTGAAAGAGAGATTTTTCCGTCATCGCTTACGGAAAGCACCTTTACCTTTACCTCCTGACCGATAGTCAGATGATCCTTGATTTCGTTTACAAAAGTATTAGCAACTTCGGATATATGTACCATGCCTGTAACGTCCTTGTCTATTTCGACAAAGGCACCGAAGTTTGTTATCCCTGTGACCTTACCCTCATAAATTTTTCCTGTTTCCGGCTGCATTTAATTTTTATCCTCCCAAGTATCCGTGACGAGATCCGTCAGCTTCTTGTTGTATCATAAAAACGACGCTCTGACGGGTATGCATACCCAAGCACTTCTATAGCGATTCGCTCCATATACGCTCTTTCATCGTCCTCGTTTATTATGCTTTCATAGCTTGTATTTTCGGCTCTGAGTGCTTCCGCTTCGGCGTAAAGTCCGTCAAGGATCGCCTGCTGCTCTGCAATTTCGGATTTGTCCTGTGCTATTGATATGATACAGTATATTGCTGCAACAAATGCGACCAGACCCACAAAGCCCCTTGCGGTCTTCTTTGAAAGGCTGCCCTTTTTTTTCAGCACATATTTTCCGTTCCTGTCTGAACGGTTTTTTCTGTTTGCCACAGAACATCCTCCTTCCGCAACACTTTTCACCTATCCTTTACATTATACACTATTTAATGCAATATTTTCAAGAGAATTTTAAAACTTATTATGTATTTTTATGTTTTTTATGACATTTCACAATTTTATCACTTCTTTTTTTACGAATTCTATGAATATATACGTCAGTGATCCGTTCGGAAACAGCTTTGGCTGTATTATGTATCCTTCCGCAGCAGCATCTTAAAATACCGATAACAACATTTCCTGCTGTGAGGATATATAAAAGTGCACCGATACCTGCCCCTGCAGCATAGAAAAACCGCACCTGACCCCGTCCGAAAACTGCCGAAAAGAGAAATACCGTTATCCCGAATATGAGCATATATAATACATCTGCTGCTGCTGTGGCTGCTTTTTTCCGAAACAGCGGTATCAGCACACGGAATGCACGGAATATGTCATATACGATACCCAGTCCGATACCTGTTATCACCGATAACAGAAACAGAAGCAGCTGCTGAGGAACGGTAAAAAAGGTCTCAAGTCCCATTCTGTTCTCCTTATCTGAATATTCTGCCGATTATCCCAATAGGTGCTTTTCGCTCCCTGTCACCGTAGGATATACTGTCTATTTCGCCCTCTATGGTCATATCGCCTGTTTCTGTATTCAGTCCGCAGGGCTTTAGCTGCCGTCCTCTGACGGTCATCATGCCTGCTGCTGTGTATATGACCGCCTGTCTGTCGTCGATTTTTTCGACGTGACTTACTCCCGAAAGGGACATCTGCCTGCGGTCACTGAGTACAAGACTGTGTATCTTATCCATATAGTATACCTCCGTGATTTTATGGTAATGATTTATATATATTATGCTTATGAATTGTAATGATTTGGTATATATAACTAAAAATACCCTGCTAAATTCTCTGAAATTCCCCTATTGATTATATATGATTATTATGCTATACTTTATGCAAACAGACCGGTACTATAATATGATACAGAAAGGAACATGGTTATGGGAAATTACAGAAATTTTAAGTTGGTAGTATATTTTATATCTCATGCAGTAAAGCATCTTGATGAAGAGGCTCTTGAAAAGCAGATAGCTTTTTTTAATAAGTATATGCGTCTTGATAAGGTTTATATCGAGCCTTACAGAGACGGCTGTTTCGCTTCCGAAGAACAGCTGAGAAAATGCAAGGAGATATTCGAGCGGAATGGTATTGAAGCACAGGGCGGCATTACCACAAGTCTGCCCGATCCCGATAAGCAGTGTCTCTTCAATGTTATGTGCTATAACGATGAAAAGATGATAAGTCTTGTAAAGGAAGCCTGTGAAATGAATGCAAGGGTGTTCAACGGCTTTATAATAGATGATTTCTTCTTTACCAACTGTACCTGCGATAAGTGCAGAGAGGGCCGTGACGAATACAACCGTGCTCACGGAATAACCGACGGAAGCTGGCAGGAATACCGATGCGACCTTATGCACAGGGTATCCCGTGATTATATTATAGGACCTGCAAAGAAGATAAATCCCGACTGTAAGATAACTATAAAGTATCCCAACTGGATGGAGTCCTATCAGGAGACAGGCTACGATCCGCTTAAGCAGAAGGAGATCTTTGACCTTATCTATACGGGAACCGAGACCCGTGATCCTGTAAATACAGATCAGCATCTGCCCAGATATCTTTCCTATTCTCTTATGAATTATATGGAAAAAACAGCTCCCGGCAGAAACGGCGGCGGCTGGTTCGATCCCTTTGATTGTCGGCTTCTGGATTATTATCTGGAGCAGGCATATCTTACAGCCTTTGCCAAGCCCCGTGAAATGATGATGTTCTGTTTCCAGGCACTTGTTGATTCGGTGAATGTGCCTGCTCTGGGATTTATGCTTGATAAGCTTGATTCACTTCTTGATAACTTAGGCTCGCCTGTGGGAATACCCTGTTATATTCCCCACAGGGCTCAGGGTGAGGATAATGTTCAGGACTTCCTCGGCATGAACGGTTTCCCTGTGCTTACAACTCCCGATTTTGAGGAAGATGCGGAGACTATGCTTCTTACCGCTTCATCCGCTTACGATAAGGATATAGTGGATAAGCTGGAGAAATACATCGCAAAGGGCGGAAAGGCTATCGTTACCAATGGGTTTGTCAAGGCAACTCTCGGCAGAGGAATAGAACGTATTACATCTATACGTGACAGAGGCAGACGTATGACCTCCAATGATTTTGCGTCGGAAAGCTCCGTAAGATATAACAGGTGGGAGCGTGAGTATTCTCAGAGAGCAGTGACCGTACCTGTTATGGAATTCCGCAACAATGCCACATGGGGAGCGGTCTGTAAGGCGTTTGCCGAGGAGGAATCCTGCACTGTGCTTGCCCGTGATTATTACGGAAAGGGTCAGATGTATACTCTTGTTGTGCCTGATACCTTCTCCGATATAAAATATTATCCCGAAAAGATACTTGACCGTATGCGCCGTGAATTTGCGGTAAACGGTATTCGTATGGAGGGTACATCGAGGATAAGTCTGTTTGTATATGACAACGACAGCTTTGTTATATATCCCTATGCGGATAATTTTACCTGCGACAGCGATATATATGTATTCGTAAAGGGAGCGGCTGCGCTTGAAAAGATAAACGGCGGAAGGATCGAGCCTCTTTATACCGAAAACGGCGAGGCGGCATTCCGTCTGCGCACCTCGGTAGGTAAGTTCGAAGGATATAAGATAGTACGATAGTTTATAGTCGCAGCGTATGATCGGTAATTTTCCTGATCATACGCTGTGACTTTTTTGCTGTTGTTTATTGACTGAACAGAAAATAAATGATATAATATGATCATAAAGGGGCGTGATAGTAATGACAGAAATAAAGGGAGTGAACAGAGCTTATCGGGACAGACTATTTAAGGAACCGCTGATTAAATCGTTTCACGACCCACTCAGTCACGTATTTTCATGGGTCTGAAACGATGCCTGCGGCTTTAATCAGCGCTTCCTTAAATTTATCTTCGGTAATCCTGAGAACAAGGAGTGGACATTGAGCCTTTATAATGCTGTCAACGGTTCATCATATACTGATCCCGAAGATATAAAAATAACAACTATTGAAGATGCTGTTTATATGAATATGAAAAATGATGTATCATTTCTTATCGCCGATACGATGAATTTTTATGAGCAGCAGTCTACGGTAAATCCCAATATGCCTATGAGATTTCTTGTATATGCCGGAATGGTTTATGATAAGTATATAGAGGATGATGATAGATATCATAAATATAGCACCAGACAGCAGAAAGCACCTGCACCAAGGTGTATATGTTTCTATAACGGTGTATCTGAGCAGGAGGAAAAGGTCATACTTAAATTAAGTGACTCCTTTGACAGTGACGGTGACATAGAGGTCATAGTTACAATGCTGAATATCAATTACGGTCATAACAAAGAATTGCTTGCCATGTGCAGACCGCTGAATGATTATGCATGGTTTGTGGATAGGGTGCGTATATATAAGAAAGAGCTGAAAAATCTTGAAAAGGCCATTGATATGGCGTTAAGTGATTTATCAGATGAATCACTTATTAAATCGTTTCTTTTAGCAAACAGAGCGGAGGTGAAGCGTATGTGTATTACAGAATATGATGAAGAAAGAACCATTGCCGAATTCCGTGAGGAAGCCAGAGCAGAAGGCTTTGAAGAAGGCAAAGCAGAAGGCAGAGCGAAGGGTATAGCAGAAGGCAGAGCGAAGGGTATAGCAGAAGGTATAGCAGAAGGCAGAGCAGTAGGTCTTGTCAAGGGTGCGCTGAATACACTTGTTGAACTTGTAAAGGACGGGCTTTTATCTGTAACAGATGCATCAGCAAAGGCTCAAATGAGCGTCAGTGAATTTGAAAAGCTTCTTGCCGCAGAATAAGGGAGAATATCCGTTGCTTTGATTTTGATTTCCGTATCATAGCCATGACGGGATAATGCTCAAAGCTGCCGAACGCTGAAAGTTTAAAAATAAAGGCTTCTGTATGCTTATGACTTGTTAAGCATACAGAAGCCTTGCTTTCTGTTGAACAGCAGTTTTCTTGATTGTAGACTTTTAAGCGGAATTGACCTGTAAATCATGATTTTTCAAGGAATTTGCATAAAATCAGTCGCTGATTATGGGCATTCGCTGTTTATGGTAAAGACAAAGGTATGTTTTGTATGATATAATAGACACATAAAAACAGAGGAGGTCTTTGAAATGGACACAAAAAAGATAGGTATATTTTTAAAAGAATTACGAAATGAAAAAGGAATGACACAGGAGCAATTAGGAGAAAGGATAGGTGTCAGCAATAAAACGATCTCGCGCTGGGAAACGGGCAATTATATGCCGCCTGTTGATTGTCTTAGCATATTGAGTGATATCTATGATATAAGCATCAATGAAATTCTGGCAGGAGAACGAGCCTCGGGAGAAGTGTTTGCAAAGATAGCAGAGGAAAATATTACAGCTACCTTAAAAGAGCTGGAAAAGGATTATCAGAATTTTGAAAAGAAAATGATGTGTGTTTTAATAGTTACGACCCTGCTGACAATTACTATTATTGTATTGCTGCCAATGGAAACAATAAAGGATGTTATTGTAATGATACTGGTAGTTGCTGTTGCATTTATTGCGAATACCCTTAATATAGTTGCAGTGGCTGCCAAAAGAGAAATGCTAGGGAAACACTGATTAATGCCGCAGGCATCGTTTCAGACCCACGAAAATGCCTTTGCCGCAGCGGCAAAACTGACTGAGTGGGTCTTGAAACGATTTAATCAGCAGTTCCCTAGATAATAAGTAGACGTGCAAATTCCGATTTGCAGAATGATTCAATATGTAATATGTAATATGTACCACCGTATTCTGAAGATACCGTATACGGCACCGGAGGTAACAAATCAAAAAGGGGCAGCTCCCGAAAAGGAGCGCCCCTTGATTTATTGTGTATGAAAAATCATCCTGCTTTTTCTGTCTCATCATTATATATCTGACCGAGAACCTTTTTCAGACTTTCCTCAATATTACTCATGTCGATAAAGCATACTCTTCCCAGTATCCTTCCGTTATCCTTGAAAATAATATTGGGTTCCTTTTCTTTTATACTTTCAGTAATAGGATAAAGATAATATACAGTTTCCGCATTATATACATCCTGCATATTATACGCATTGTAAATATCTATATCCTTTATACCGTAGTTAGATTTATCTTCCTCAAGACTCTGCCATTTAGCGTCGATAATTACACGGTGCTTGTCAGCCTTTCTTGTCAGGAACATTCCCGGCTTCTGATCAATGTTAGGTATACGTCTGTTCAGAACAGGGTATATCTTATGCTGTATTTCAAGACTGAAATTACGCTTGTCGATGATCTTTGCAAGCTTTCCGGATATATAGTTATCAAAAAGTCTCTCGGTGGGAAGCATAACGCTGTATACAACATCACGTCCCGTTGCAATGGCAACTCCGCCCTTTTTCATAAGGAATATCTGCGCCCATTTCATAGCATTGACATAACCCAGCATATTTCTGTCACTTACCGAAGCGGCAAAATCCTGTGCAAAGTTGGTGGAATACTCAACTCCGTCAAAGTTAGCCAGAAGAATATCTATCTTATTACGTGTACGTGCAGATGATGTAACATTCCTCAGATATTTCAGCGTGGACTTTAGCAGACGGTTCTCCGCACGGTCAACGGTGAAAATATCCTAAAGAACATAGAATTTGTCCTTGTGAGCAAAATTCTTTGTGGCGTGCTTGCCGTAATCAACCTTGCCCTTAAGAAAATTCTCATTGGCAAGGTGAGGTGTATATTTCTGCTTAAGTCCGTTGTTTACAACGTCAAAGCACTCATTAACAAAGGCAAGAACGAAGGTCTCGAAGATATTGAGCCTTTCGGCAGCCATTGTATTTATATTGTATTTTTCAAGAGGCAGCGTCTTGATAGACTGCATCATTTCAAGAAGCATATGCTTTTCGGAAAGATGTCTGCCGTCGGCGGAAATGATAGAAAGGTTAGGCAGCACCTCAAACTGTGTGCCGTTCTTAAGTACGATAGTACCCGCATAGCCGCCTGCCTTAAGTATTCTTTCCTTGCCCTCGCCGATAGGCTCAAGCAGATAATAGGGCTGACCCGGAAGAGCGGAAAGGGGATTTTCAAGCACAAAATTCTCAAGCTTGACAAATTCACTTTCGGGGATAGACGTACCGCCTTCCTTTGAGGGAGCGCCCTCTATCATGAAAAATTCCGATTCCTTAATGGAAAATCTGTCTCTCTTTCCCATATCAGCTTATCCTTTCAGCTTACAGCATCTTCTTATAGGTGTTGATATTCCAGAAAGCGTCATCATTTATTTCGTATGTATCGTCAACATCGAGGAACAGCTCAACGTTAGGACCGAATACAGCTGCATAGTCAATGGCAAGAGCCTTTACGATCTGCTCATCAGGCTCCTTGTTGTAGTCGCCCAGAACCCAGCGTATCTTCTGATAATCTCCGTAGAAATACTCCTGAAGCAGAGGAACGATAGCGTTCTTGAAGATATGTCCCAGCTTCTCGATAGTGGGATTTTCCATAAGAGGCATAAAATACGCATGACCTATCATATGCTCTCTGTCGCAAAGTATCTCGATTCTCTTGTTGATAGTCTGCAGAAGCTTCATTATGTTGATATCGTCTACATAAGTATCCTTGAACAGCTCGGGAACGGGCATCATTTCGATAAAGTCGAAACGTCTGCGGATAGCAGAGTCAAGAAGTGCGATAGAACGGTCGGCAGTATTCATGGTACCTACGATAAATACGTTATCAGGTACACCGAATGCCTCCTGCGAATAAGCCAGCTTTACCTTAACGGCTTCGGGCTGACCGAGACGCTTTGAAGGCTCGATAACGGTGATAAGCTCACCGAAGATCTTGGAGATGTTACCTCTGTTGATCTCGTCTATAATAAATACATAATTATCATCGGGATGCTCGGCTGCCTTGTAGCAGAACTCACGGAAAATACCCTTATCAACAACGTAAACCATTTCTTTTTTACGGGTTCTTTCGCCTCGTTCATTCATAGTCTCAAGGAAAACAGGCTTGATACCCTCGATAAATTCCTCATAGCCCATTGACTGATGGAAGGTAGTAAATTCGATCTGATTGAAGTTCTGCTTAAGCTCGTTGTATCTTTCGAGCATAGCGCCGTAATCCTTCTTCATTACAGCTTCCACAGGAAGATTATAAATAATAGAAAGCGCATAGTTTACCGTATTGTAGGTCTTACCTGTTCCCGGAGGTCCGTAGAGTATGATGTTCTTTCCCATTTCCATTTCTCCTATCCCGATTTTTTAGTGTATACCTGTATTTATTAAGCTTGATAACTTAATCGTTTAAGTAGCTGATTAAAAAAAGAAAAAATCAGTTATTTATTAACTGCAAACGTTTTCCCTTAAACGTGCGCAGCATCCCGAAATATGCTTCAGGATAATACATTTTATATTATAAATCATTTTATGTTTTTTTTCAATAGCATTTATATGAATTTCACTGATTTATATAACAAATTTTTTCCCGTTAATTTGTTCAAATAGGACTAATTTATTTACAGCTCTGTAACCGTCGGTAACAAATATATGACAAATACAAATTCTGTCTTTACAAGATTTTAATTTTAGTGTAATATTAAGTAAAGTACGCACTTGTGAGAAATGCGCAATTCGTAATTCGCAATGCATAATTATTTTGATTACAGATCATTAACGTCACTTTTATTACAATTTGTGATATGTTTTGCTCTGTATACAAATTGTAATATTTTCATATATAAAATAACATAGTATTATCACAACACATATTTACCGAATGTATTATTCACAGCACTGATCTACAATCTGTAATATATCTATACGCAACAACGAAACATTTTAAAGAAAATATATTACATTTAAAATATAAAGCAAATGGGGAAACGAAATGTTTGAAGAAATCGATAAAAAATATGTCTATGAGGGAGACGACTTAGGCGCAGTATACTCAAAGGATAAGACCATATTCAAGGTATGGTCACCGATGGCAGACGAGGCAGCAGTTCTACTTTACCACAAATGCACCGACGAAAAACCCTACCGCCGCCTTCCAATGACCAAGAAAAAAGGCGTATGGTCAAAGGTAGCTTACGGAGATCTTAACGGGGTATACTATACCTATCAGATCAACCATGACGGTCTTATCGAGGAGACCATAGATATATACGCAAAAACAGCAGGCGCAAACGGCGCAATGGGTATGGTCATCAATATGGAGGAGACCAATCCTGCCGGCTGGTACAGCTATAAGCCTGTGACCCTGAATTCCTACACCGACGCCGTTTTGTATGAGCTTCATGTAAGGGATTTTTCCATTGACCCCAGCGGTCATTTCTGCTACAGAGGACGCTTCATGGGCTTTGTGGAAAGAGGACTTGTCAACGATGCGGGTGACCCTGTAGGCATAGATCATATCAAGGATCTGGGCGTTACACACGTACATCTTATGCCCTGCTTTGACTATCAGACCGTTGACGAAACAGATTATCACCGTCCTCAGTTCAACTGGGGCTATGACCCTATGAACTATAACGTTCCCGAGGGATCTTATTCAACAAACCCCTTTAACGGAAAGGTGCGTGTTGCCGAGTTCAAACGCCTTATCCATGCACTGCACAGTCAGGGTATAGGCGTAGTTATGGACGTGGTATACAACCATACCTATGCAACAAGCGATTCATGCTTCAATAAGACCTTCCCCAAGTACTTCTATCGTCAGTGGGCAGATACGGAATACTATGCAAACGGCTCAGGCTGCGGAAACGAAGTAGCTACAGAACGTGCAATGGTGAGAAAATATATTATCGACAGCTTATGCTACTGGGCGACCGAATACAAAATAGACGGTTTCCGCTTTGACCTTATGGGACTTTATGACAATGAAACCATAAACCTTATCTATGAAAGACTTCATGAAATAAATCCCAATGTGATATTATACGGCGAGGGCTGGACAGGAAGCGATTCTGCCCTTGCATATGAGCGCCGTGCCATGAAGCTGAACGCCCGTCATGTACCTCATGCCGCATTTTTCAGCGACGATTTCAGAGATACCATAAAGGGAAATAACTTTGAAAACGGCGACAGAGGATATGTAAACGGAGCCTCAGGCAATGAGGACTATGTACGTGAGGTAATGTGCGGACGAGTTGCACACCCTCAGATACCCAACCTTACAAAATATGCATGGACAGACACTCCTCAGCAGACAGTAAACTATGTAGAGGCACATGATAACCTTACCTTGTGGGATAAGCTCCACTACAGCAACGCCACCGATCCAACAGAGGTACGTATACAGATGGATAAAATGGCAGCTGCCGCAGTTTTCTTGTCACAGGGAATACCCTTTATCCAGGCAGGACAGGAATTTTTACGTTCAAAGCCATTACCGGGCGGAGCCTATGACCATAACAGCTATAACGCTCCCGATGCGATAAACAGTATAAAATGGAACAGAAAGAGCGAATTTATCCAGGTCTATAACTATTATAAGGGACTTATAGCATTCAGAAAGGCACATTCGGCGTTAAGATTTCCCACAAGAGAGCTTATCGGTGAGCATATGCACTTTTTCGATAAGCTGCCGCAGAGAGTAGTAGGATTTTCTCTTACAGGTGATAATCTCTGCGAGGAGATAGTAGTATTTTTGAATCCCAATAATTACGAGATAAAGCTGCACGCATTCGGAAAATACGATGTATGTATTGACGGTAAGAATGCAGGTGCGGAGCCTCTCTATCAGGTAGAGGGCGATTATACGGTAGAGCCGTATAGTGTAATGGTACTGTGTAAAAACAGAGTGCAGTAAAAAATGAGGAACAGACGAACAATTTCCGATCAATAACTCAGGACAAAAGTTTCGCTCAAGCCTTTACAAAGGCTTGCGGGGTTCAGTAGTCTGCGGACAGGAGGGCAGCGCCCCTTGTCGCACTCCGCAGAGTGCGAAATCCCCTTTAGCCACTAACAGATGCCATTCTTAAACATAAAAGTCTGAAAACAAACCGGATAAGCTGACAACAAAACCACCCCAAAGAAAACAACGTAAAAACCGTAACATATACCGAAAAAATAAAGAAAGGAATTACAGAAAATGAAAAGAATACTTGTCTGCGAGGACGAAGAAGTAATAAGAGATTTTGTCGTTATCAACCTTAAAAGAGCAGGCTATGACGTAATAGATGTAAGCTGCGGAGAGGACGCTCTGCGAGTTTTTGATGAAGAAAACGGCAATTTCGATATTGCGCTTTTAGATATAATGATGCCGGGAATAGACGGCTTTCAGGTGTGTAAGACCCTCCGCAAGAAAAGCAGCACAGTAGGAATAATCATGCTTTCCGCCAAGACACAGGAAATGGATAAGGTAAGCGGACTTATGCTGGGTGCAGATGATTATATCACCAAGCCTTTCTCACCCTCCGAGCTGACAGCGCGTATAGATGCGATCTACCGCCGTGTAAGTATGTCCTTTCAGCAGGAGCCTAAAGCGCCTGTTATCGAATCAGGACCCTTTGTGCTCAATCTTAAGAGCAGAACAGTCTCCAAAAACGGCAAGGTCATTGATCTTACACAGGTTGAATATCAGATTCTTGAATATTTCATGAACAATCAGAATACAGCTCTTGACCGTTCAAGTATTCTTAAGCATATCTGGGGTGACAATTACTACGGCGATGATAAGATCGTCGATGTTAATATCCGCCGTATCCGTATGAAGATCGAGGACGAGCCCTCAAATCCCAAGTATATAGCAACAATCTGGGGCTTCGGCTATAAATGGTCTGCAGGCGACGGAGCGGAGAAATGATCTGCAAATAATTAGCAGTAACTCTGTTTTTCCTTATTTATGAGAATATTCTGCAGCTTTTCAGGCTAATGAAAAGCTGCTTTTTGCCTTTATTCATAGAATAATAATTCACGTAAAATATATCTTGTCCGTAAGCGGTTGATTTTAAGGAGGATCACAATGTCCGAGTATATCATAAGAATAATTCCCGAACAGGAAAAGGTTTATTTTCACAAAGCCTTATCACAGGATATGATAAACTGTATCAGCAGAGAAATAAAAGCAGACAGCATAAGCTGTGAGGAATATGACGAAATATCATTTATTGACTGCGGGGGAAACTTAGAAGAGATATCATGCCCATACTGTCATGAAATAATACCCTTTGATATCTGGGGCGATGCAATGGAAAAGGCAGCTCAGAGCGGATTTACCGATCTGACGTTCAGAACCTTATGCTGCGGCAATGAATGTTCGTTAAATGAGCTGGAATATAATTTTCCCTGCGGTTTCGCACGATGTATGATAGAGATAGTAAATCCCGACAGAGAGTTGTCAGAACCGCTGATACAGCAGCTTGAAGAATTATCCGAAAATAAGCTGAGAATAATCCAAGCACATTATTAAAGCAAATTGCGAGCAAAGCAAGTAAATCTATCCTTATACAAAAAAGATTTGCCAGACAAAAGTAAAAAACTATCCGTTTATTTTGCAACCTTAGATTTACAACGGGCGAGCCTGTCGGCTCGTGCAATAAAAGCGCTCCGCTGTTTATTGCAAAAATCCGCCCGAGTGTATTTCACTTCATGTTGGTTTTTATGATAGATTTATTTATCAGCTTACATTTAGTTTTTATTTTGACGGGCGGATTTCAGTGAATTGTTTGTTTTCAGACTTTTATGTTTAAGAATAGCATCTGTTAGTGGCTAAAGGGGATTTCGCACTCTGCGGAGTGCGACAAGGGGCGCTGCCCCTTTGAACCCCGCAAGCCTTTGTAAAGGCTTGAGCGAAACTTTTGTATTGAGTTACTGCTTGGAATTTTTTTTGTTATATTTCTCAGGTTTTCTTGTTATGATTTTTTGAATTCTTGATGTTTTGCTTTAAATTTTTATTAAAAAATTGGGGGATTTATGCGCAGAGTAACTATAACACAACGCTGGCTGATAAATAATCTGGGCGTTATCCTTATCGTCCTCGCCGCCGTTATCATAACTTTTTCTGTCTTTATAAAAAATTATTACTACACAGGTACCCGTCAGTATATCACAAATAAAATGAACACCCTCTCGACCCTTATACAGCAATATTACTCCGATAACTCTATCTCTTTCTCGTCTCAGCTCCATGATATGATTCAGAACTGGGAAGATCAGGATAAACTGGAGCTTATGGCTATCAACAGCGACGGACAGATAGAAATATCCTCCTCAGGCTTTGAACTGTCATCGGATATTATCACAGATGACTATCACGATGCCATTGAAAACGGCTCCTCAGGATACTTTGCAGGCAAAGCACCCACAGGTGAACGCATTATGGCACTTACCGTACTTACCCCCGATTCGTCGGGACAATACTCCGCTATACGTCTGGTTACCTCTTTGGAGCGCACCGATGATTATATCCTCGGATATATAGTGGCAATATCATGCATCTGTCTTGCTATCGTGGTGCTGATGTTCTTCTCGGGTATGTATTTTATAAAGTCTATCGTTATCCCCGTAAGACAGCTGGGAAATACCGCAAAACGCTATGCCCGCGGAGATTTTTCCGTCCGTATCACCAAGAAAAACGATGACGAACTGGGTGAACTCTGCGATATCATAAATCACATGGCGGAGGAGCTTGCCATGTCCGAGGCTATGAAAAATGATTTCATTTCAAGCGTTTCCCATGAACTGAGAACTCCCCTTACCGCAATAAAGGGCTGGTCTGAAACTATCGGCTCAATGCCCGAGGACAGCGACACTGTCACAAAGGGTATGAAGGTAATTAATGCGGAAGCAGAAAGATTATCACAAATGGTAGAAGAGCTTCTTGATTTTTCACGTATGCAGAACGGTAAATTTACTCTGAACAAGGCTAAAATGGATATACTTGCCGAGCTTGGCGATGCTGTACTCATATATACAGAAAAGGCACGCAAAGAAAATATTGAAATTGTATATGATGAGCCTGATATGCTGCCGTTTATCATTGGTGATAAAAATCGTATGAGACAGGTTTTCATCAACATCATCGATAATGCCATAAAATACTCCGACAAGGGCGGAATAGTCACAATTCAGGCTGTACAAAGCGACGCAAATCACATTGAGATCGCTGTATCCGACACTGGCTGCGGAATAAGTCCGCAGGATTTACCCAAAATAAAAACAAAATTCTTCAAAGCTAATCACACACGAAGAGGTTCGGGAATTGGTCTTGCCGTTGCCGACGAAATTATCACAAATCACAACGGAACATTGAAGATTTTTAGCAATTTAGGAGAGGGTACAACTGTAGTTATTACTCTGCCTATACCAAAGGAAAAGGACGAAAAGAAGAATTGATAGTATACAATTTGTTATATCTATAATTATTTATACAAGAGGTACTGTAATGAAAAGAAAATACTTAGCCTTATCAGCTGCATTGATGCTTATGCTTTCGGGCTGCTCCGATAAATCAGATGATGTTTCAACATCTTCAACAGAGAATGTTGAAAGTTCTGTTTCCGAAACCGTATCAGAGACCGTATCTGAAACAAAAGCTCCCGAAACTCCCGAGGAATTTCACGAAGCAATGCTGAATCGCTCCATATTATCCACAGGAAACAATGCAAGACTGAAAGCCAAAATAGAGCAGCTGAGAAGCGGCGAAAAGACCGTAATCGGCTATATCGGCGGTTCTATCACACAGGGGGTTGGTGCAAATTCCGAAAGCTGCTGGGCAAAAAGATCCTTCAATGCCATAGCCGATACTTACGGCACAGGTGACAATGCCGAATATATCAATGCAGGAATAAGCGGTACACCGTCAATTTTGGGCAATTTGCGTTTTGAAAGGGATATTCTTTCAAAGAATGCAGACATTATTTTTATTGAATTTGCTGTAAATGACGGAAATGAAACACTATACCGTGAATCCTTTGAATCAATGGTAAAAGCAGCATTGGAGCATGAAAATTCGCCTGCGGTGATACTTATGATAAACCGTACCGAAAACGGTCACAGCTGTCAGGAGTATATGGCACAGATAGGCGAACGTTATCAGCTGCCGATGATATCTGTAAACGATGCTATCACCTGTGAAATGAATGAAGGACGAATGACATGGCAGGATTATTCAAATGACGGATCTCATCCCAACGAATACGGTCATGAGCTTGATGCAGAAATGGTCATGAAATTATTTTCTGTGATCGACAGTGAGGAAACCGACGAAGCGTGTGAGATGCCCGCTGTACCTGTATTTGCTGTACCATATCAGAATGCGGTTCTGGTCACTCCCGAAAGCGTTGAGGATAACTCCGATATGGAGATTGTTGATTATGGTAAATTTACGCCTGTAAACAGTGCTGTATACGGATTTACGTCATCATATATGCATGATGCATCGCTTGAAGGAGATATGAAAATATCCTTGAAGGGTGCAAATTCCTTCTGGATAGTGTATAAGAGAAATAATTCAGCAAATATGGGAAGTGTTGATGTATACCTTAACGGAAGTAAGCTTAAGACGATAAATGCCAATGATAAAGACGGCTGGGGAGACCCCTATTCTTCTCAGGTCATTAAATTCAGTGATACAAAGGATATGGAAATCGAGATAAAAATAGCCGAAGGCAGCGAAGATAAAGAATTTATGATCTTGGGCTTTGGCTATAGTCAGAATAAAACGCAGCCTCTTTTCTGAAAAAAACGGGGCATAAACAGATAAATATAATATCTTTCAACGTTTTTCAACATAAATCAGCTTATCTTCATCTGAATTTTCAACACATAAAAAATAACTATAATAAAACAAATATATATAAAGAAAGGAAACTCGAAATGAAAAAACATCTGAAAAAAATTCTGCCGATGATGCTCGCTCTTGCTATGCTTGGCGGCTGCGGCTCTATCAACTCCGAACAGGATAATCTCTCCGAGGATTATACAATAGTCAATCCCGACGGTGAGGTGATATCTACCGAAGAAAAAATCCCCGAAGATAACTTTTCAACATATGTTGAGGATAATGTTGAAAACTATGTTGATGAAAGCAATGTTTCCAACATAGAAAGCTTTTTTGAGGATATCCTCCCTGAATCAGATTCTTCCGAAAACGATGAAGAAACCTCCGAAACAACTGTCAGCAGCCCTGCTGAAACTATTACATATAAGGTATATTCCCATAATACCGATGTTTCAAAAAAAGCACGAAATGTTGTTGACGGCATGAGCGACCGTGAAAAAGCCGCACAGCTTATTCTTGCACGCTGTCCCTCTGAAAATGCCGCAGGACTTATGGCAGATTATCAGTTTGCAGGATATACTCTTTATGCAGCCGACCTTGCTGAACGTGATATGACCTCTGCTGCCGAATTTATTGCGGAAATAAAAGCCTCTGTGGAGATAACGCCTATAATAACCGTTGACGAAGAGGGCGGAAATGTTGTCCGTGTCAGCAAATATCCTGCTTACCGTGCATATCCCTTCAAATCGCCTCAGATAGTATACAACGAAGAGGGCATGGACGGTATCATCTCGGACAGTGCCGAAAAGGCTCAGCTGCTTACCTCGCTGGGTTTCAATATGAACCTTGCTCCCGTTGCGGATATTGCGTCTCCTGGGGACTATATATACGACCGTACCGCAGGTCAGGACAGCGAAACAACAGGTGATATTGTCCGTCAGATAGTTGATACATCAGGTGATAACGGTCTTATCTCCTGTCTTAAGCATTTCCCCGGATACGGCAGCAATATCGATACTCACACAGGTATCGCTTACGACAGCCGCTCCATGGAAAGCTTTGAAGCAACCGACTTTATCCCCTTTGAGATCGGATTATCAGGCTCTTATGTACCCTCTGTGCTTGTAAGTCACAATATAGTAGAATGTATGGACAGTGAGCTTCCTGCGTCACTTTCTCCGTCAGTACATAAGCTTCTCCGTGACCGCTTTGATTTTGAGGGCGTTATCATTACCGATGATCTTGGCATGGACGCTATCAAGGCTTACACAGGCTCGCTCAGTCCTTATGTAGTGGGTATTCTTTCGGGAAATGACCTGCTTTGCGTTTCCGATCCTGTCACTGCTTACAATGACCTTGTATCAGCTATTGAAGACGGTACTATCTCTCAGAAGGTGCTTGATGAACACGTTCTCAGAGTAGTACAGATGAAGCTGGATTATGATATTATCTGATTTGTTGTAAAATAAAACCTCTCCGCATTTTTGGGTCAGGTAAGTGCCGATCTGTTGAATTGATCGTCGGCTTCCTGATTCCTGCTGCGGAGAGTTTATATTATAGTATTATATTAGAACGGGCGGTGCTTTATGGTAATTACAGATATTGGTATATACAAGGGCGAAACTGCATTTGTGGAGCTTGACGGAGATGAAAAGATATTTCTGCATCAGAGTATAGTATATGAGTATAATCTGAAAAAGGATATGAATATACCTCAATCCGCTCTTGATGAGGTGATAAACGAAAATCTGTTCCGAAAAGCGAAAGAAAGGGCGCTGTATCTGCTTGACAACAGGGAGTACGGCTTTGTGGAAATGTATAAAAAGCTTGAAAATAATTATGATGAGGATATATGTCTCAGAGTGTGCAGACGGCTTGCAGAGCTGGGGCTTATCAATGACAGGCGCTATGCAGCACGTCTTGCGGAGCATTATTGCTGTACCAAAAAATACGGTTATTATCGTGCTCGGCAGGAAATGTCCCTTAAGGGTATCGGAAAGGATATCACTGAAGAGGCGCTTGCGGAGCTTGCTGATGGTACAATGGAACGATTGGAGGAGCTTGTTGAGCAGAAATATGAACGCTGTCTTGATTCTGAAAAGGGTGTTAAGAAGGTCAAGGGCGCACTGGCAAGAATGGGATATTCGTATTCTGAAATACAGGGTGTACTTGATTTATATGAGCTGGATTTTGACGAATAAAGGTGAATTTTGCGCAGTTATATTTGATTTGTACAAAAAAATGTTGATTGAACGCTGAATTTACGTTTAAAAAAGATGATGAAAAAAATTTTTGTTTGTGCTATAATGTAAACACCGAATAATTGCGGTCATTTATGAAAATAATATTGTTGTAAATCGTATTCATTCAAAACAGGGCGGTCAGGGCGATATATCCTGATGTCGGGCTGCCGTGCTGCGGAGAGGAATATGTTTATATATAGCCTCGGTCCGTTGCCGGAACTTCGGAAAGAGGTCCGCTCTCCGCAGTTGGCTGGAAGTACTGCGGAGAGTTTTTCAATTCACAATGCGCAATTCGTAATGCGTAATTATTTGGCTTGGTCGATTGCTTGAAAACCGTCGGAATTTCTGCTATTGTAGAATTTTCGGCGGTTTTTAATTTCTTAACATATAATTATATACAATTTAATTTTGAGTCGGAGTATATAAAATATTTTTAAATTTCATAAAAAACGTTGATAATGATTGTTTTATAAGGGTATATTCTGCACTGATCACCAAGTCAACCCATGAACAGACAACAGTAAAAAAGTCCGAAAGTAAGACAAAACACCCCAAAACCTGACAAAAAAGTCAAAACAGCACAATAAAAGTATATGTATACTTGTTAAAAAAGCAGAAAGTGCAAAAAAGTGTTGACAAAAGGGAGATAGTGTGGTATTATAAATAAGCTGTCACGAACGAGTGAGACGCAAAGCTCCGAAAGGGGCAAAGCGAAATGAAGTTGTTAAAAATAAGTTCACAAAAACTTATAAAAAATAACACTTGACAAACTCAAATAAATGTGATAGAATAATAAAGCTGTCACGAGAGAGCGGCAGCGAACAGAA
>JAFUOZ010000009.1 GCA_017481565.1 Oscillospiraceae bacterium
CATTTTTATTATCTCCTTTTGTTTTGTTTAGGTTTTGATCGGGTTTGCAATAGTATTATATGCTTCATCATCTGCTTTATTAGTGTGAATTTTTAGCATTTTTTTTGACATCAGATATATTTTTTTGTAGGGCTTTTTCTTCGTATTTATGCTTTGTAGCCATTCCGCCGCGTATATGACGCTCTTTTTTATTTGTTTCGAGCACTTTTTTTACGGCAGGATACAGTGACGGACATACTGTCTGAAGCTTTTCTGTGAGATCCTTATGTACTGTAGATTTACTTATGCCGAATTGCTTGGCGGCTGCTCTTACTGTTGATCCGGTTTCAATTATGTATTCTGCAAGAATAACAGAACGATCCTTCAATTCGCTGTCTGTATTTATCATGATATCAGCTCCGATAATAAAGATTTTGTAACATTATATGCATGAAAAAGCTGAAATATTTATATTTTATTTATATACATTAAAAAAACAGTCTGCTATTTTGATCGTTCGGATCATGCAGACTGTTTATGTTTTTAACTGTATATTGATATTAAAAACTGTTGATCAAATCGTTTATCGCTTCTCTCAATCATGACTTTTAAAGGTGTGTAATTTATGTCTGCGGCTTTGATCGCTCTTTTTTGGATATTTTATATTTTTCTTCTGTACTTTAATGCAAAAAATATTCCGATAAGAAGAATGAATGCTGATATTCCACTTAAAACTATCTTACTGTTATCCGCTTGTGCAGACGGTTCGGCTGACGGAGCATTTTCTGATTGGAAATTTTTGTATGTTGGCATAGCCGATTGTGTCTGTTCTTCCATTGTAGGCGGTGCAAAGCCTTCCGGCATATTCTCCGGATCAAAATTACCCTGCATATCTTGTGGTGGAGTAAAATTCTCCGGTGTATTCTGCCAATTAAAATCATCCGGCATGGACGGGGGAGTAAATGGCGTGGAAATCTCATTTTCTGATGATGCTTCGGCTGTATCGGGATTCGCTGTGGGTGATTGTGTATCTGAAATGTTCTGCTGTGACGCTGTAGTTTCCTGATTTGGTAAAGTGTTGCGAGCACCAAAATTTCTTCCGCCGCCCATTCCCTCATGGCTCATTGTTCCCATATCGGAAAGGGTTATTCCCGATGTATCTATAAGTGAAGTGCTGTCGGCTGACTGTCCCTCTGAGGTTGTGGGGATAGTTCCGTTAAGCTGTGCGGTAACACTTTCACTCCTTAATGTACAGAACTGTTTAAGTGTGCTTACGCCCTTTTCAAATTCTTCATAGGTACAGAATTTTGTAGGGTCATTTTTTACATAGGGAGCTATTATTTCATAGGCTTCCGAAATGATCTTTTCTGTATCAACGGTATTTATGAATTCTGAAAAATATTTATGATACATTTCGGTATATGTACTGTCTGAAAATATCCATGCAAGCATGGGTCGGTCATTGACTGAGCCGCCTGATACGGGAGTATCTATGGGGGAGTTTATCTGCTCCGATGCATTTCCTCCCTGAAATGTTCCGTATGCCAGATTATAGTCCCATGGTATCATTGACAGCTGACCGTCCTTTTCGTAAAGGTAGTAATTATGTATCATGCTGCCTGTATAGCTGTCACCGTTACAGACATAGTTATGTACAACGAAATATCTGATGACCTCGTCAATATCTACGGTCTGCTCAATATCGGTATTTTCATTCAGTGACTTAAGTGAAGCGATAAGTCTTGTTTTATCTGTATCGGTAATATCCGTTTTGGCATTATCAAAAATATTTGAATAGCTGTCGGGAGAATCATCAATATATTTCAGCTTTACATCGTCACTTCCCATGCCGCCCATATCTCCGTTTCTGTCTCCTTGATGACGGTCAAAGGGAGAGCGTCCGTTCTGCATGGTATTATCCGAGGATTGTTCTCCGAACATCTGTGACGGGTCGGGATCGGCCTGAGGTATGTGGGGAGACTGAGGCATAGTCTGTGTATCAGCAGCTGTAATTTCGGACTGTGCATTGCTGTTCTGATTATCCTTATTGATGAAATTATCAATATCAAAATCCTTGCCGTTTCCTCTGCCGCCGCCGAAGCTCATGCTGTCGGGCTTATAAAGCTCTCCCGTATCCTTGCCGTAATTACGCATAAGGAATGAATCCTCAATGGCTTCAACAGCGAGATAGAGACCGAAATCCTTACCGTTTACGGTAATATATGCATAGCTGCACAGGGGAGCGTCTGCACCGAAATCATACATCATACGGTATGTCAGATAATCCTTCATATAGGTATTATCCTGAATAACATTATTGAGACTGAGCTTATCAAGTCCGTAATAGCTTTTGTTATTATCATAATGATCAAATTCAAGCTTGAAGCTGTAGCGGTCGCTTTCCATTGACGAAACATTTGAAAGAGATGTATTTCCCTTTGCACGTATTGCTGTATTCGGAAAGCTTTCTCCATCAATAACAACAGTGCAGTCGGAGTATTCCTCGTTTTCACAGGCAGCTATAAAGCTTTCCCAGTCATTCATGACTATGTCAACAGTATGTACCTTTGATGTATCGAATATCCTGTTTTCATAGCCCATTGTATTTGCTGCTGCCTCTATTCCGAACAGTTCAGAGTTCATGAAAATAACGGATATTATGATGCATATTATCATTACAGCTATGCATATGATATCTGTATATTTATGGTGTGACATGGCTTGTCTCCTTAATTCATATAATCGCCGTTATAGCTTACCATAACAGCACTGTAAATACCGTTTATTTCAGTAAGGCTGTTTATAAAATCAGTATTATCGTTTTTAAGGCGTATTTCCATATTAAGCTCGATTTCGTTTTTCTGAACAGACTTGCTTTTGACGGTGCAGCGTTCTGTATACTTTACAAGATGCTCTCTTGCCTGTTCCTCGGCAGTATGATCATTACAGCGTATTACAACAATATAGGGAGTACTGTTTGTTTTCTTATTTACAAATACAATAAGTATAATACCTACAAACACGCTTCCGATAACGGCAAGAGGGATCATTCCCGATGCAAGCACAATGCCTGCACCCACTGCCCAGAACATGAATGCTATATCAAGAGGTTCCTTGACTGCCGCTCTGAAACGGACGATAGACAATGCACCGACCATACCAAGAGAAAGTACTACATTGCTTGTAACGGCAAGAATGACGATAGTTGTTATCATTGTCATGGCTATGAGCGAAACTCCGAAGCCCGATGAATACATTACTCCCGAAAAGGTTTTCTTATAAACAAAAAATATAAATAAGCCGATACCGAATGACAGGATAAGTGCTGCTGCCATATCTATAAGGCTTACGCTTGAAATGTTTTCTAAAAAGCTTGATTTGAAAATATCACTGAAATTCATTGTTATTATCTCCTTTTTAACCGTATATTCTGCAAGCCGCATATTTTGAAAAGGCGGTTGTATGTCTGCTGCTTAGCTGTACTGCGTCAAGAATTACTGTGGGAAGAAATTCGTCCCATTTTACTTCTAAAATTATTGCATCGTCTTTTATGGGAAGTGTGATACAATCGGGATCGAGAAAATCTGTACACATATATCCTGTCCGTATGTTATAGTCAAGGGTCACTCTTACGTTACCTGCGGGATAGATAAAGGGTTCTCTTGTGTAATCAACTATTGTTTTGGGTCTTAGATTCTCACAGTTGATTTTTGTATACAGCTCACGTACAAGAGGCTGATTGTCGTTTATCATCCATGATGTATCGCCGTTTATGATCTGACTTACATTATCCGCTGAAAGCATAGCGCTTTGCTTGTTTCCCAGACCGTTCAGCTTGCTCTTTTTTTCTAGTCGGATAAACGATGTATCCTGATCATAACACCGTATACGGAATTTTTCACGGCGGTTTATTCCGTTCAGCTTTTCACGAAGTGCGGTATCTTTCATATCATCAAAATAAAGGCTTCTGATATGATATTTTCCGTTTTGGGCATGAGGATCGGGCTTTGTTATGGCAGAAAGCCGATGTTTTATCTGCAGATAATCGGAATAATTTATTTCATGCTTCAGTTCATGTCTGTAATCCATTTTTTCACCTCCGTTTTTTTGTTTGCAATATTGATTATACCGATAAAGACTGAATCAAAACTGAAAAGTCTTTTTAAGTAAATGAAATCTGTGTGAAACGGTTTTCATATTTCATTTAACAAATAATTATTGACTTTACAGATGATTTTAGTTAAAATATATGTATGGTTATCCAAAATCAATGCTGACGGCAGAACGGAGCTTGTTTTATGAAGATATATGATATTTCGGGTGAATGGAAATTCAGACTTGACAGTGAAAAAGCAGGAATTGACCATAAGTTTTATCTGTCTGAATTCGATGATACCATAACATTGCCCGATACAGTTTCGGCAGCTAAGAAAAGTCCCGAAAACAATGACATGAACACAGGATATCTTACTGACCCTTATTTTTATGAGGGCTATGCATGGTATTCTAGGGAAATATCGCTTGATGATATTTCGGATCATGATATCTATACCCTTTTGTTTGAAAGAACACGTATTACTCATGTATGGATCGATGATAAATACATAGGAACCGAAAATACTCTTAACGGTATTCACAGATATGATATTTCGAAGGATATAAAGCCGTCCTTCAGGCTTACTGTAATGACCTCAAATACAGGATATCCTACGGGAGGGGGTCATCTTACATCTCCCGATACACAGACAAACTGGAACGGTATTCTGGGCAGAATGGAGATAGTTGCCGAAAAATCGGGTGTTATTGAAAATATTATGATAAGCAGCGATATCAATGCAGGGATAATCAGTCTTTCCTTTAATTACATCGGAGACGATATCAATGGGGAGATATCCTCGGATGGAGCATTTGAGGCGGTCTCTGCTGAAATAAAGCAGGGTGAAAACACATTTAAGCTGAAAATATCGGAGGGAGCGGAATTCTGGAGTGACCTTGAACCTGAACTCTATACTCTTAAGATAAGCTTATCAAACGGAAATGAATACAGCCGTCGTTTCGGTATCAGATGCTTTAAGGCTGAGGGCAGACATTTTACTGTGAACGGCGATGAAACACTGTTGAGAGGAAAGCATGACGGTATGATTTTCCCTATGACAGGATATGCGCCTACAGATGTTGACGGCTGGCTTAAGGTAATGAAAACGGCTAAGGAATACGGAATAAATCATTATCGTTTTCATACCTGCTGTCCTCCCGATGCCGCATTTACTGCTGCTGATATGCTGGGTATCTATATGGAGCCTGAGCTGCCCTTCTGGGGTACGATACAGGCAAAGGACGAGCCTGAATTCAATGAAGCTGAACAGGGGTATCTTATCAGCGAGGGTATAAGGATAGTAAAAGAGTTTTCTCATCATCCGTCCTTTGTGATGATGTCTCTTGGAAATGAACTCTGGGGAAGCGCTAAGCGGCTTGGCGAAATAATCAATATATTCAGATGCATAAACAGTGATATCCTTTATACATCAGGATCAAACAATTTCCAGTTTTATCCTACAGAAGTGCCTGAGGAGGATTTTTATGTAGCTGTAAGATTTGACAGAGAATTGCTTATAAGAGGCTCTTATGCTATGTGTGACGCTCCTCAGGGCTTTGTACAGACCACCGCTCCCAATACTGTACACAGTTATGATCCTTTCTTTGAGGATCCTGCCGGCGAGGCGTCAGACAATGGCGGAAATGAAATAGAGATACAGTACGGTACGGGTGTTAAAAAGGTAAAGGCAAGTTCGGGCGGTGGCAGATATATCCCCGATAAGCCTGTTCTTTCTCATGAAGTGGGACAATATTGTACTTATCCCGATTATTCGGAGATCGATAAATACACTGGTGTACTGAAGGCTCGTAATTACGAGGTTTTCAGACAGAGGCTCATTGATGCGGGATTGGGCGGATTTGCTGCCGAATTTACGGAAAATTCGGGAAAGCTTGCTGCTTTCTGTTATAAGCTTGAAATTGAAGCGGCAAGGCGCAGTCGTTGTCTTGCAGGATATCAGCTGCTTGATATTCAGGATTTTACAGGTCAGGGAACTGCTGTTGTAGGTATTTTAAATTCCTTTATGGAGCCTAAGGGGATCATATCCCGTGAGGACTGGCTTTCCTTTAACGGTGAAACTGTTCTTCTGGCTGAATTTGACAGTTTTGTAAAGTATGACGGAGATGTACTTAATGTGAAAATACTCTGCTCCGATTACGGGAGAAAAAAAGACAGGGGAGCGGTCACTGTTTCCTTCGGTGATGAAACCGTTGTTATTGATTGCGGTATTATCGGAAGAGGGGTTACCGAGCTTGGTAATGTAAGCTTTGATATATCTGCCGATAAGCAGTGTGAAAGGGTACTCAGAATATCCTGCGGTGATATTTATAATGAATATCATATTTATATTCTGCCGCGATGTGAAAAGTACAAGAAGATTATCGATAAGCTTATTTCAGAGGGAGAATATATCGAAAACAAGCTTACTGTTACATCGGACAGCGAAAAGGCAATGGCTGTTCTTGAAAAGGGCGGTAATGTACTTCTTGTTACGGATAAGATCAATGGTATTGAAAGTACTTTCTGTACGGATTTCTGGTGTTATCCTATGTTCCGTTCCATTTCGGAGTCTATGAACAAGCCTGTTCCTGTGGGAACGCTGGGTCTGTCGGTGGATAATGAGCATGATGCTCTGGCAGGATTTACTTCGGAGCGTTATTCTACTCCGCTCTGGTATAATATTGTATCTAACGGAAAATGCGCTGTTCTTGACGGTACGGGTATAAAGCCTGTTGTACGCACTATTGACAATTTTGAACGTAATCATAATTTATCACTGCTTTTTGAGGCCGTATGCAAGGGAAATATTATTGTATGCTCTATGTCTCCCGTGGCGGCGGCTGAATATGAGGAATGTGCCGCATATTTCGGAAGTATATATGAGTATGCGGTTTCCGATGGATTTGCTCCCGAAACGGAAATTTCGTCCGAGCAGCTTAAAAGGATCATTTCGGAATAAAATATCTATAGTTTCAGGTTATATATAAGGAAGCGCTGATTAAAGCCGCAGGCATCGTTTCAGACCCATGAAAATACGTGACTGAGTGGGTCGTGAAACGATTTAATCAGCGGTTCCATAATGCTCCGCTGTGTGTCAGATAGGATTAAGGAAGCGTTGATTCAGCGATTCTTTAAATCCGTCTTTATACAGCGGAGTTTTTCTAAGAATGAAAAAATATTTATAAAAAAATGTTGCAATATAGAAATTAATATGGTATAATATTTGTTATGCTATGCAGGAGTGTTCCTGCTTTTGGGAGGATTTGCATAATGAATGAAGAAATGCAGAAAAAATTTGACAGTATAAGCGGAATGATCGGTAAGACTCCGCTTCTGGAAATAAAGCTTAATTACAAGGGCAGACCGCGTACTGTATTTGCTAAGGCTGAATATCTTAATCTCAGCGGCAGCATAAAGGACAGGGTAGCTTTTCATATAATGAAAAAGGCATACGAAAACGGCAGTATATCGCCCGATGATATTATCGTTGAGGCTACAAGCGGCAATACGGGAATATCTTTTTCCGCTATCGGAGGTAATTTAGGTCATAAGGTAGTAATTTATATGCCTGACTGGATGAGCAGAGAGCGTATCAATCTTATGAAAAGCTTCGGTGCAGAGGTAAGGCTTGTTTCTCATGAAGAGGGCGGCTTTTTAGGCTCTATCGCAATGACGGAAAAGCTTGCGGAAAAGGGCGGTGTTTTTCTTCCGAAGCAGTTTTCTAATGAGGATAATACTGAGGCTCACTATCTTACAACAGGTGAGGAGATCGCTGTTCAGCTTGCAAGGCTGGGCAGAAAGGCTGACGGAGTTGTGGCAGGTGTCGGAACAGGCGGTACTGTAATGGGCATCGGAAGAAGGCTCAGGGCCGATAATCCCGAATGCGGACTTTTCCCGCTGGAGCCTCTTAATTCGCCTACTCTTTCTACAGGTTATAAGGTGGGAAATCATCGTATACAGGGCATTTCTGACGAGTTTATCCCCGATATCATGAAAATGGACGAGGTAACTTCTGTTGTTTCCGTAGACGATATTGATTCGATAATCATGTCAAGAATGATATCCGCAAAATTCGGAATAGGCGTGGGTATTTCCTCGGGCGCAAATCTTCTGGGTGCGCTTATGGCGCAGGACAGAATAGGTGAGGACAGTACTGTTGTAACTGTTTTTGCCGATGACAACAAGAAGTATCTTTCTACCGATTATTCCGATGATCATCAGATAAAGGAAGGATATCTTACAGCAGATATTGAGCTTATAAGCGTTGAAGCTCACAGATATTGATACATAATCGGCGGAGCATAAATGCTGCGCCGATTTTTTAAAGGGTGAATGTAATGTCCGTTTATGATTTTTCAAGCTGTACCCTTTGTCCTAGAGAATGCGGAGCGGACAGGATAAAGGGGAAAGGCTTCTGCGGCTGTTCGGATAAGCTTATTGCCGCAAAGGCGTATCTGCATATGTGGGAGGAGCCTTGTCTGTCAGGCGAAAACGGTGCAGGCACGGTGTTTTTTTCAGGGTGCAGTCTTAAATGCTGTTATTGTCAGAATTATAGGATCTCGGCAGAGTATGTTGGTACAGAAATTACGGAAAAGCGGCTGGGGGATATTTTTATTGAGCTTCAGGATAAGGGGGCTCATTGTATTGATCTGGTCAGCCCCACTCATTTTGTGCCGCAGATAATAAATGCACTGGATATGACAAAGCACAGACTTCATATTCCTGTTGTGTATAACTGCGGCGGTTATGAAAAAACAGATACACTAAAAATGCTTGATGGATATATTGATATATATCTTCCCGATTTTAAATATATGGACAGTGAGGCTGCGGAAAAATATTCCTCTGCTGCGGATTATCCCGAATATGCAAAGGCGGCAGTGACTGAAATGTGCAGACAGACAGGGGAGTGCGTTTTTGATGAAAAGGGACTGATGAAAAAGGGAGTGATTATCCGTCATCTTGCTTTGCCCACTATGAGACATGATTCTGTCAGGGTGCTGGAATGGATAGCCGAAAATCTGCCCCGTGAATGTATACGGATAAGTCTTATGAGTCAGTATACGCCTTTTCACAGATCTCATGAATACAAGGAGCTTAACAGAAGAATCTCTACCTTTGAATATAATTATGTGTTAAGTAAGGCGCGTGAGCTTGGTCTGGAAGGATATATGCAGGAAAAAAGCTCCGCAAAGGAAGAATATACGCCTGATTTTGATCTTTTGGGTATATGATCGGCACGTATTGTAAGGTTTTTATTATTTGATCATATTTTTTTCTGAAAAATATTGAAATAAAACATAAAATGTAGTATAATGATTATAACTGAATTTTTTATTCCGGAGGAAGCTTATTATGGAAAAAGCAACTGCTGCAAAGGAAACAAAAACTGTACGCAAAAAGAAGCCTGCCGCAAAGAAAACAGCGGCTAAAAAACCGTCAGGTGAAAAGGCTGTTAAAAGAAAGCAGACCCCTAACGAGATCTTTTCTCTTGATATAGGAACAAGAACCGTAGTAGGTGTACTCGGTCATATTGATGAAGATGATGTGTTTCATATTGATGACGCAATTTCTATTCCTCACAAAAGCCGTGCAATGACTGACGGTCAGATCGAGGATATTGCTGAGGTAGCACGTATTTCGGGCGATGTAAAGAAGCGTCTGGAAGAAAGAAACAATATTATTCTTACCGATGTATCAATCGCAGCTGCGGGACGTGCTCTTAAAACAAGACGTATCAATGCTGAAATTGATATTGAGGATAAGGGATATATCAACGAGGAGATACTCAAATCTCTGGAAATGGACGCTATTGCTTCCGCTCAGGCTGAGCTTGACGGTGAGGATGGCAATGCCAACATTAATTTTTACTGTGTAGGTCATACGGTAATAAAGTATTTTCTTGATGAATATCCTATAAAGAGTCTTTTAGGACACAAGGGTAAAAAGGCGGCTGCTGAAATTATTGCTGCATTCCTTCCCGATGCTGTTGTAGAAAGTCTTTATGCTGTAATGGATAAGAACGGACTTGCTGTGCGCAGTCTTACGCTGGAGCCTATCGCAGCAATGAATGTTATTATTCCCCCTGAGGTGCGTCTTATCAACATTGCTCTGGTCGATATCGGTGCAGGTACATCGGATATTGCGATCTCAAGAGACGGAAGTATCGTTGCTTATGCAATGGCAACCGTTGCAGGCGATGAGATCACAGAGGATATTATCAGGAAATATCTTGTTGATTTCAATACTGCTGAGGAAATGAAGCAGAGTGCCTCATCTGAAGTAATCAAATATACAAATATTCTTGGAATGGAGCAGGAGGTCTCTGCTGCCGAATTCTTCAAGAGTCTTTTCCCTGCAGTCGATATGCTTGCCGATACGATCGCAAAGGGTATACTTGAAGCAAACGGTGAGCCTCCCACGGCTGTATTCCTTGTAGGCGGAGGAAGCCAGGTACCTGAGCTTACGAAGTATGTTGCCGAAAAGCTTGGTGTGCCCGATGAAAGAGTGGCTGTGGGCGGTCATAAGTTTATGAAAAATGTTTCTCTGGGAAGCGTTCAGATAAGCGGTCCCGAATTTGTAACGCCTATCGGAATTGGCGTTACCGCTACGCTGCAGAGAGGTTATGATTTCTCGATCATTGATCTTAACGGTGAAAAGGTCAGGGTATTTGATACAAAGAAGATCACTGTTGCCGATCTTCTTCGTATTGCAGGATATAAACCTAATCAGATCATCGGAAGATCGGGAAGAAATCTTACCTTTATGCTTAACGGTGAGCGTCAGACTATCGGCGGAAAGTATGCTGTTCCCGCTGAAATAACCGTAAACGGTGAGATCGCTGCTATTGATACTCCCGTTAAGCAGGGAGACAGGGTCACATTCAAGGAAGCGGAAAACGGCGTAAATGCCTCTGTAAATATTTCGGATATCGCCGGAGATGTTTCTGAACACAAGATCACTATTGATGATCTGGATTATTCCTTCGGTACAGTTGCAAGGGTAAATGGAAAGCAGGTCAGCGGAGAGTATAATATTCAGAATTATGATGAGGTCTCCGTTTCGTCTATTGAAACGCTGGGTGATCTTATGATGGCTCTGCCCTTTGATACGAGTGAGATCGTATTTATGAAGAACGGCAAGAAGCTCAGATTTGATTATATACTGAATGATAATGATGCCATAATCACCTGTGACAAGGCTTCGGCAGAGGCAGTCATTCCCGAGACTTCTTCTCTTGCACGGCAGATAGCGGAAAGAAATGATCCGACTCTTATAAGGGAGGAAGAGATCATTGAACCTGTTGCTGAAGAAGTAAAGTCCTCGGATACGGCTGCTTCGGATGCCGCTCCCGAGGAAAATACACCTGCACTTCCTGCAGGTGAGCCGATAACAGTTATGCTTAACGGCCGTCCGATAACTCTTGAGTGGACAGGCTCGGATCATGTATTCCTTGAGGTTATGGCATTTGCCAATATAGATACAAGACACGCTCCTCCGGGGAAGACTGTCATAACTACCGCAAACGGCGTAAATATGGGCTTTATGGATCCTATTAAGGACGGAGATATCTGCGTTGTGAAGTGGGAGGATTAAAGCTGTAGATTGGAGTTACTGCATGCAGATCGAACAGAAGCAGTTGATTACAATAGAAGGCAGTGTTGATACTGTGCTGTTCCGCAATTCAGATAACGGATATGTTGTTCTTGATCTGGATACGGGAAGCGATTATGTTACCGTTGTAGGCGAGCTGGGAAATGTTGACGCAGGTGAGGAGCTGCGCGTTACAGGTGAATATGTGACGCATCCTAAATTCGGTGCACAGTTCAGGGCGACTGTATGTGAACGGAAAATGCCTGCAACGGCATCTGCTATACTTAAATATCTGTCCTCGGGTGTTATCAAGGGGATAGGTCCTACTATGGCAAAGCGTATTGTAGAAAAATTCGGTGAAAACAGCCTGGATATCATTGAAAAGGATCCTGACAGGCTTCTTGAAATAAAGGGTATATCAAAGAAAAAGGTTGATGAGGTCGCTCAGGAATTCAGGCGTATTTTCGGAATACGCTCGCTGATGATATTTTTGTCACAGTATAATATCCTCCCTTCGGTAGCTGTAAGTATATGGAAACGCTGGGGGCAGTTTGCCATTGATGTTATAAAGGAAAATCCATATGTTCTTTGCAGAAACGGAATTGATCTTGATTTTGAAAAGGCAGAGTATATTGCAGAACAGCTGGAAATACCTAAGGAAAGTGTAAGCCGTACAAGAGCGGGTATCTTCTATATACTCAGTCGGAATACCTTTAACGGACACAGCTGTCTGCCTTATGACAGGCTTCTGGCAATGGCTGAAAAGCTTCTGGGAACTGATGAGTCACATTTCAATGAGGCGCTTGACGAAGAGCTTGATGATGACAACATGGCGGTCTATGAAAAGAACGGACGGAAATTTATATATCTGTATGACTATTATCGTGCGGAGCAGTACATCACAGAACGTCTGACATTAATGAGAGGCTGTTTTATCGACAATGAGCAGGATTATACACAGCTTATCGATATTGAGGAGCAGACTAAGAAAATAACCTATGCGGCTCAGCAGAGAGAGGCGATCTCGTTGGCGCTTTCAAGAGGCTTTCTTGTTCTTACGGGAGGTCCCGGAACAGGAAAAACCACTACTCTTAAGGCGATCATTTCACTTTATGAGCAAAGGGGAATGAAGGTTATGATTGCTGCTCCTACGGGAAGAGCTGCCAAGAGAATATCAGATCTTACGGGATATCAGGCAAAGACGATACACAGGCTTCTTGAGGTGGGATATGATTCGACAGGACAGCTTAAATTTAAGCATGACCGTAATAATCCCGTTTCCTGCGATGTTATGATAATAGATGAAATGTCTATGGTGGATTCCATTTTATTTGAAGCACTTCTCCGTGCAATGAAGCTTTCCTGCCGTCTTATTATGGTAGGGGACAGCGATCAGCTTCCAAGTGTGGGGGCGGGTAATCTTCTGAAGGATATGATCGACTGCGGAAGGCTTACTGTTGTTCAGCTTACGGAAATATTCAGGCAGGCACAGCAGAGTGCTATTATTACAAATGCTCATAAGATCGTAAGCGGAGAAAATCCCGTTCTTGATATAAAGGACAGCGACTTTTTCTTTATGCAGCGGCTTGACAGTTCGGAGGCTGAAAGGCTTGTAAGCGATCTTTACAAAGAACGTCTCCCAAAGGCTTACGGTTATTCTCCCTTTGATGATATCCAGGTGCTTTGTCCGTCACGTAAGGGAGCTCTCGGAGTTGTTGAGCTTAATAAATCTTTGCAGGCTGTGATAAATCCTCCCGATAAAAAGCTTGCTGAGGTCAAGGGTATGCAGTATGTATTCCGTGACAATGACAAGGTTATGCAGACTAAGAATAACTATGATATAATCTGGAAAAGAGACGGTGAATCGGGTACAGGTATTTTTAACGGTGATATCGGTACTATCGTAAAGGTCAGAAAAAACGATAATATTGTTGTTATTGACTTTGAGGGTCGTATTGCAGAGTATGGATTTGAGCTGTTGGAGCAGCTGGAGCTTGCTTATGCCATAACGGTACATAAAAGTCAGGGAAGTGAATTCAATGCGGTCATCATTCCTTTGCTTGGGGGATTTGATAAGCTTTATTACCGTAATCTGCTTTATACGGCTGTTACAAGAGCTAAAAAGCTGCTTATTATTGTGGGTTCAAAGAATGCTGTTGAAAAAATGGTGGCAAACAACCGCCGTACTCTCAGATATTCCTGTCTTAAGGATATGATGGAAAAAAGCATGGCTGAGGGAGAACTGACTCTATGAGCGGATTTGAGCTTCGTAAAAGCGGTATAAAGGAGCTTCTGCTGGATACAGTGTTTCCGAATAAATGTCCCCTTTGTTCAGAGGCTGTTTATTGGAAGAATTATTGCTGTGATAAGTGTTTTGACAAGGGCTTATGGATAAGATATGATAAGGGAGATATCTGCCGATGCTGCGGGCATTATGTGTGCAGATGCTACAATATCGAAAGAGTATATGACAGCTGCTACAGTGCAGGCTTTTATTCGGAATCTGTAAGAGAAGCGGTGCTTGCTCTGAAATACGAATGCAGTACAAATGCGGCTGAAATATTTGCCGAAATGATATACAGACAGATGCTTCATGACGGAAATACTGATTATGAGTTTATTGTGCCTGTTCCTATGAATGAGCGGAAGCAGAAAAAAAGAGGATATAATCAGGCAGAAATACTTGCGGAACGTCTTTCGGCAAGGCTGGGGACTGAAATCAGGAATGATCTTCTGATACACAGCTATTCACGGTCGTCACAGCATGACAGAACTGCGGAAGAACGTGCCGAATTTGCTGAGAAGGAATATTATACCGCCGATAATATACATATCAACGGCGGAAAAATACTTTTATGTGATGATGTACTTACTACAGGCTCAACTATAAACAGATGTGCATATCTGCTTAAGGAAGCAGGTGCAGGGCTTGTAACGGCAGCAGTGTGTGCTGTCACCTTATAAAAAGAAAGGGAAAACCTGACAATGGATATTGGTGTGGATCTTGGTACCGCAAATGTGCTTATTTCTATGGGAAGCAAAGGAATCGTCCTGAATGAGCCGTCTGTGGTAGCCTATAACAAAAAAACAGAGGAAATAATTGCTGTCGGCAATGAAGCAGACAAAATGACAGGAAAAACGCCTGATTATATTTCGGTTATCCGTCCTCTGTGTGACGGCGCTATTTCCGATTACAATATGAATGAATGCATGATAGCGGAGTTTATTCATCGTGTTACGGGCAGGCAGATGCTTATGCCACGTATGATTATGTGTATTCCTTCATCTATAACAGATGTTGAAAGTCGTGCGGTAGTTGATGCGGCAAGAGCAGCAGGCGCAAGAAAGATATATCTGATTGAGGAGCCTGTTGCGGCTCTTCTGGGTGCAGGGATAAATATCGAAAAACCAAAGGGAAATATGATAATTGATATTGGCGGCGGAACGACAGATGTTGCGGTTGTATCTATGAACGGTATCGTTGCAAAGACATCTGTAAAAATGGCAGGAAACCGCATAGATGCAGCTATAATAAAATATGTTTCATCGAAATATCGAATCCTGATAGGTGAAAAAACTGCGGAAAATGCAAAGCTTACTTTAGCAAATGTATATGATCCCACAGGTGATGTAAAAACTGAAATCAGGGGTCGGCATATGCTTAAGGGACTTCCTGTAAGGCTTGAACTTTCCGATATGGATATATATGAAGCTATTCACGATATGACCGATGAGCTTGTTACGGCGGTAAGAACTGTTCTTGAAAAAACACCGCCTGAGCTGGTAGGTGATATTCATACAAATGGAATCATGATGTCAGGCGGCGGCTCTCTTTTAGGCGGTCTGGATAAGCTGCTTACTAAGGAAACAGGTATTGAGTGTTATCCTGCAAAGGATCCTATGACCTGTGTTGCAAGGGGAGCAAGCGAGGCTTTCAAATATATTGATAAGCTGCTTGACGGCTTTATTGATGTATCTATATACTGATAATTTTACGAAAGGCGGCATAACATGGGCAAGGAAGTCCGCATGAAGGATATTGCTGACCGTCTTGGAATAAGCGTGGTCGCCGTATCAAAGGCACTTAACGGAAAAAGCGGTGTAAGCGAGGAACTCAGGGCAAGGATACGCCGTACAGCTGATGAGATAGGCTATCGTCACAGCAGGGTAAAGGCGTTAGCCGCAAGAAGCGGAGTAAAGACGGGAAATATCGGAGTTCTTGCATCTGAAAGGTTTATTGATGCAGATTCGTTTTATCTGAAATATTATCGTCATATTTCCGCACTTATGCAGCAAAGCGATTACTATGCGTTTTTTCATACTCTTACTGCTGAGGACGAGGAAAAGCTTATTATCCCTAAGCTATTGTCGCAGGAGCGTGTTGACGGACTTATTATTCTGGGACAGCTTTCCAGGGAATATACCGAGCAGATAACCGAAAGCGGTATTCCTGTTGTATTTCTTGATTTTTATGATGACAGAAATGATATTGACTGTGTTATATGCGACGGCTTTTATGCGTCCTTTGATATGACAAATTATCTTATAAGAAACGGTCACAGAAAGATTGCGTTTGTGGGAACGGTAAATGCTACAAGCAGCATTGAGGATCGCTTTTTAGGATATGTGAAGTCTCTGATAGATCATGGGATACATGTGAGCAGGAATTATATTCTCGATGACAGAGGTCCTGACGGAATGGATAAAGTTATCTCTCTGCCTGTTGATATGCCCACTGCTTTTGTATGCAACTGTGATCAGACTGCATCAAGGCTCATAAAACAGCTTCAGGCGGCAGGCTACAGAGTGCCTGATGATATATCGGTTACAGGATTTGACAATTCGGTATATTCATCGGTATCGGAACCGAAAATAACTACTATTGAGGTAAATACCGAGGCTATGGCAAAATGTGCGGTGGAAACGCTTATGAAAAGGATAAACGGACCGTCGGCTGTTACGGGAAGGATCTCTGTTCAGGGTGATATCGTATATAAAAGCTCGGTGCGTTCGCTTAATAAATAATGGAGATCGATTGATATGATATATACAGTAACCTTTAATCCGGCGATAGATTATGTTGTTCATACTAAGACTATGCGGTCGGGGATAGTGAACCGTTCCGAGAGAGAGGAATATTTCTTCGGCGGAAAGGGTATAAATGTTTCAATGATACTGAATGAGCTCGGGGTCAGGTCAAAGGCTCTGGGCTTCGTTGCAGGCTTTACAGGTGAAGCTCTTGAAAAAGGTGTTTCCGATATGGGAATAGATACGGATTTTATTCATCTTAAAAGCGGTATTACCCGAATTAATGTAAAGATAAAATCAGGTGATGAAACTGAGCTTAACTGCAGCGGTCCTTCTATTGATGAGGAGGCTATAGCTGCTCTTTATGAAAAGATAGATAATATGACTGACGGAGATATGATAATCCTTGCGGGAAGTATTCCGTCAACTCTTCCTTCCGATATTTATGCACAGATATTAAAGCGTATTGAGGGCAGGGGAGTCAAGGCTGTGGTTGACGCTACAGGAAAGCTGCTGCTGAATGTACTTGAATACAGACCTTTTCTTGTTAAGCCCAATAATTTTGAGCTTGCTGAAATGTTTGACGCTGAGCTTGAATGTACAGATGATATTGTTTTCTATGCTAAAAAGCTTCGTGAAATGGGTGCGGTAAATGTTCTTGTTTCAATGGCTGAGGACGGTGCTGTGCTTGTTGATGAACAGGATCAGGTGCATATATGCGGAGTGTGCAGAGGTACGGTAGTTAATTCTGTGGGAGCAGGCGATTCTATGCTTGCAGGCTTTATTGCAGGATATATGAATACATCGGATTATAATCAGGCACTTAAATTAGGAACTGCGGCAGGCGGTGCAACGACTTTTTCTGAGGGTCTTGCAGGACATGATTATATTATGGAGCTTTTTGATACGCTTTGATAAGAAGGGTGAGCTTTATGAAAATTAAAAAGCTTATTTCGTTAATGCTTTCATCAATAATTGTTTTATCTTCGGTATGTATGGCTGCTTCGGCTGATGAAACGGATAGAACAGGATTTGTTCATGCAGACGGAAGAGATGTAATCGGAACAGACGGTGAAAAGCTTCTTATAAAGGGAATGGCACTGGGAAACAGTGTATGGAGCAATCCTTCCGTGCCGAATTATCAGCATCATACAGAAGCGACCTATAAGGAATTATCCGAAATGGGTTTTAACAGTGTGCGATTTTATATTAATTACGGTTTATTTGAAAATGACCGGAATCCATATTCCTATAATGAAAAGGGATTTAAGTGGATCGATAAGAATATAAAATGGGCAAAAAAATACGGAATGGGTATTATTCTCAATATGCATTATCCTCAGGGCGGATTTCAGTCACAGGGTAACGGTATGGAGCTTTGGACAAAAAAATCTAATCAAAAAAGGCTTATTAAGCTTTGGAGTGCTATTGCTGACAGATATTCCGATGAACCGACTGTATGGGGATATGGTCTGATAAATGAGCCGTATGTTCCTCTGAAAAGCAATATGGAGGAAACTGCACAGCAGTACTTTGATTTTACAGAGGAGCTTGTTTCTGCAATAAGAAAGGTCTCTCCCGAACAGGCTATTTTTGTTGAATGTCTCTGCAATGCACGGGATATTGAGGGTAACAATAAATCACCCGATTGGTCATGGTTTGTTCCCGAAAATAAGTTTCCTGAAATTGATGACGATAATATAATCTATGAATTTCATTGTTATGATCCGTTTTATTTTACACATCAGAATGCAGATTGGGCTTCAACAGGCGGAATAACATCTTCTTATCCTTCTGATATGATAGCTTCCGCAGATTATATCGAAAGCTGGTCAGGCTGTATCAGAGGTAAAAGAAAAATCACAGATAAGGATTGGGCATACTTTGAAACGGATATGGCTGCACTTTCGGTTAAACAAAATACAGCGATTGCTGCCCTTCATGCGCCTTCAACGGGAAGAGGTTCTGTGTATTTTGATGATGTATCTGTTATAGAAATTTCGCCGGACGGCAAGCGTAATATCAAATACAGCTATGATTTTGACAGCGGTATTTCGGATTTCAGTGCATGGAGCTATGACGGAACAGGTGAAATGCGATACAGTAATGAAGGAAGAAATAACAGCGGTTGTATTGAAATAACAGGTTCTCAGTCTGATTATGTGGCATCTGCACAGCGTTTTGAAATGAAAAAAGGTTATAAATATATGGTTTCGGGATATATCAGAACCGAAAACAGTGAGTCTGAACCTTCTGTTAGGCTGGATTTTGCACTTGCGAAAAATATTAAGTATTTTGACAGGGATTATCTGGAGGGAATAATCAGCTCATATGCAGATTTTTCCGAAAAGAGAAACGTACCATTATATATGGGCGAATTCGGTGTTATTGCGGCAGGCTTCGACAAGGGCAGAAACGGTGAGGAATGGGTAGCTGATATGATAGAGCTTTGTATGGAATATGATATTGGTTTCAATTATCATGCGTATCATGAGGAAAGCTTCGGTTTTTATCAGAACAGGTCTGACAGACCTGTTTCAAAGAAGAATACTGCACTTGAAAAGGTATTTTATGATAAGCTGTCAGATAAAAAGACAACAGATGAATAGTTCTCAGTGTTTCAATAAATATAAAAAATCCGGCTGATCATTATGATCAGCCGAGTTTTTATCTCTTATCAAATAAAAGTATATACAAAATTGTGCAGCCGCAGCCTGCCATCATAACAGTGATTATTATCTTTACGGCAAAGGGCACATTCACAGGGTCTTTTTCTTCCTTGGGAGGTTTTTCTCCTGTTTCGAATTCTTCTGTGGCAGCGGTCGTTTCAGATACGTCGGTTTCTGAAGTCTGAGCTTCTTCGGAAATTTCTATATCGCTCACAGTTGTGACGGTTACTCTGTCTGTGGTGATATCAAGTGTGACCTGTGCAGGATCCTGTATTTCGGGTGCGATTTCCTCAGAAACGATCTCGGACATATCTTCATTATTTCGGGAAGTTTCGGTCACATTTTCTGATACTGTGCTGCGGTCGCCGTAAACAGTAAGCAGACATACTGATCTTGGTTCAAGAGTAATATTGATGGTATTATCGGTAATACCTGTCAGATCATCTTCTCTTATTATTTCGGGGCTTCCGTCGTATACCCTATATATATGGGAATCGAGATAAGTGGTTTCCGAATTGAGTTTTACTGAAAAATCCTTATTATAAGATGAATTTTTATTGGTAAGAATGACCCATACACGAGAGTTGTCATTTTCTTCTATCATTGCATAGGAGGAGCTCATATTATCATTATTGTCTGTATTCAGCATAATATTGCCGACTGAGCTTCCGTTATAGTCATAGTCGGTAAAAATATTTATTCCTGTTTTCTGATAATCGCTTATTTCATCGGGCATAAGGCAGGCAAGGTATACACCGTTTTGAGCAAATGCGCCGAGAGCGTCTATCTGAGCGATACAGCCGCTGATATTACCGCCTCCGCCGAAGCTGTATTCGGAAAAGGAAAGCTTTGTATCGGGATAATTTTCAGCTATTGATTTGTTCAGATAGGGGAGAAGGGGGAGTTGAGCTTCGTGCTGTGTATAGAGTTCACTTTTCTCATCATAGGTTTCATCCCACAATATTCTGGGAGCCTGCATTCTGTAGGCATCGGCTGTTGTGCTTTCTCTGTGTATGATCTTATTTCCTTTTGAGTCCTGTGCTTCGGTATAAAAATGCATATCAAATACATCAAGGAGACGTTTTCCGCTTTTTTCGCTTTTCAGTTTCATCTGTGAAAGATAATAATCTGCAAAGGATATACTGTCAACGGAAAATGTTCCGTCAAAATCAAAGCATGCTTCTGCTCCGCTGACGGACGGACCAAAAACAAGAGCATTGTTATCCATTATCTTGACTGCTTCGGAAAGCTGTGCCGATTTATTTATAAGCATATCGGTATCGGAAAAATCTTCCGATAGATATGAATATTTTTCACTCCATGTATCAGGTGAGGAGTCAAGAAAAAATCCGTTTATTCCGCCCTCAGCAACTGTGCCGTATTTATTGACCAGATATCCTACATATTCATCTATATATACAACATTGTCGGAGGTATCGGGTGTGTTCAGATATGAATCGTTTTTGGCAAATGATATCTCTGCCCAGCGCATTGAGTCGGTTCCGTCATTCTCGGAAACAACGCCCATTGCGTCATTTGCAACATATCCCATCATCTGTAAATTTACAAGCCTTACGGGAATATTATGAAGAAATGCATTTGTGATAAGATTATCCGTATATAAAGCGGGAACGTTCCATTCGGTATCGGGGAAGCTTTCAACAAGTGAAATACCGTTTGTGCTTACACCATCTTCGGTAACATTGGAGTAATTGGTCTCCCAGTTATATGTGGAAAGCATATCTCCGTTTTGCTTCAATACAGTTGAGCGTACTCCTGAAATGTTTCCTTTGTGATTTATTCCGAATATATAAGGGCTTATTTTCTTTCCTGTTTCATCGGCATATATGATAACCTCTGCCGAGTCTGTATCGCTTATACTTACAGCAGATACATCATGTATAAATGCACCGAATGTACATTCCGCTGCTGCGGAAATACCGCAGAGTGCTGCTGTGAGCCGTAAAAGCTTTTTATTCATCTCTGCACCTCCGCAGTATTTTATCCGATAAGAACTATTTTTGCAAATGCTCCCACTACAACAAGCATTATAACGTTTACAGCTGTAAAAACTGCCATAAAGCGTCCTTTTTGATTGTTCTCTGAGGAATTATATATTCTGAATGAAATAAGGCTCGCAAGGGAAGCAATTATTGTTCCCAGACCGCCTATATCGGTACCCAGAAGAACTTCTCTGCCGTTTTCGGTGAACGCAGACATCATAACCGCTGCGGGAACATTGCTTATGACCTGACTCAGAACAAGAGATACTTCAAATTCATGTCCCGAAACCAGTTCATTCATAAGCTTTTGTATTTCCGTAATATTTTTTACATTACCAACGAAAATAAAAAAGAATACAAATGTAAGAAGCAGGCTATAATCTACCTTGCTGAAAATTTTGGGCTCCATTATTACTACAACGACACATACAGAAGCAAATACAGCAAGTGTATCAACAAAGCCGAATACAGAAAGCAGTGCAAGTACAAAAAGCATTGCATATACAACAACATATGAGGGGGCTTCTATTTCTGCGGTTTTTTCGGGTGTATTTTCAAGCTTGTCATTTTTTACAAATGCCGTCATTATAAGTATCAGAATGAGACTTACAGCACAAACTGGTACTGTATCCTTGAAAAATGCTGCTGTCTCCATATTATATGCATTATAAAGATATAAATTCTGTGGATTGCCTACAGGTGTAAGCATGCTTCCCATATTTGCCGCTGCTGTCTGCAGAACTGTTACATATATCAGCTGTGACGGCATTTTACCGAATACCATTATCGTCAATGGTACAAATGTGATAAGCGCAACATCGTTTGTTATCAGCATGGAACTAAAGAAAGTTATAAGAATAAGCACAAGCACCATTATTCGTGCACTTCCTGCTTTTTTCATCAAAGCACCTGACATTTTATCCAGAACACCGTTTTCCTTAAAGCCTGCAACAATAGCCATAAGAGAAAATAGCATACCTATTGTATCTGTATCTATATATTGTGTATAATCGGTAACAGGTACAAACATACATGATATACCTGCTGCAACAGCTGATATTATTAGTACAGCTTCATTTTTGAACCATTCGGATATTTTCTGCATAATCCTCCGTCAGATGACGGATCTCCCCCTTTGGAATAATATTCGGCGGATCAGATATGGGAAGGATCCGCTTTATGCAAACAGATTTATCACAACGCCTGAAACAGTGCCTATAATGTACATAAGTCCAAGTATTGTCATGTTTTCTTTGAAATTCTTATTGGCTTTGAAAAGTACCGCAAGTCCTACACCCGCACCTGTTGACAGTCCCGCAACGGCTGAACCGAAGCTTAGTGCTCCGTTTATATAAAGCTGAGTGATTATAACAGATGATGCACAGTTGGGGATAAGTCCCACTAATGCGGCAACAAAAGGTTGAGCAAATCCCATGTTCGATAAAAATTCTGTTACCATATCCTCACCTGCAAATTCCATTACTCCTGTAAGAATAAGATTTACTATCAATATAAAAAGTGTTGTGCTGAGTGTATGTACAAGCGCCGAATACCATATTCCGTGTTCGCCGCAGCCGCAGTCAGAACAGAATTCGGCGAAGGATTTTTCGGCTTTATTTGATTTTATTAGCTTTGATACAGCATCGATCATAAGTCCTGCCGCAATAGCAATTACAAGCTTGGCAGCGATAAGCTTCCATATATGACCAACACTGTCCGGGTCTGACAGCATAAGCGGAAGTGCTTCGTCAGAGTTTGATAGAAATACGGCAACAAGTGCACCCATGCTTATCATTTCACCTGCATACAGATTTGATGCCGCTGCGGAAAAACCGCATTGGGGTATACAGCCGAGAGCCGCTCCGCCGAGGACACCGCTGACAGAAGAACTTCCGATCTTTTTCATTATTGCAGTGAGCTTATCTCCTGCCTTATGTTCAAAATATTCCATAAGAAAAAATACAATGAACAGAACGGGCACAAGTTTTATTGTATCTTCAAAGGAATGGTGAAGTGTATGAATAAGCTTTTCAACAATTTCTGACATATAGTTCTCCTTTATTTCACAAAATAAAATTATACATCATATATTATAACATAAACGCTCATTTTTGGCAAGTTTTATTTTGATGATTTTATTTGTGTTTATAAGCAAAGATTTATTGATTTTGCGGTATTTTAAACGTTTATAGTTTGACCTGTATTCATGTGTTCAGATGATACTGCTTTTAAATTGGTTCATTTTATTATATTTATCTGTAGCAGTATTATCAATTTACAGTTTATTAATAGATATATTTTGTGCAAAGTGTTTACTTTTTCAAGAAAATATGGTAAGATAATAAAAAGGATTATGTTATGGAGGCTGTAAATGAAATTCAGTATAAAAATTGCCGCTGTGATGATCTTGCTCATGGCATTGCCTCTGATCGCTGTGACGATATGTCATCAGAATACTACGGTAAATCACAGCTCCGATTTCGGAAGAAGCAATAATGAGCTTATTGCACAGACAGAAGCGGATTTTATGGATAATATGTTTGACAGGGTCATTACCGATGTAAAGGTATATGCTGCCGATGACAGAATAAAACAGTATGCTGAGCTTGGTGCCGGCGGATATTCTCCCGAACTGAAAAAGACGGAAGAATATGATCTTGTTGTGGATTATATGAATAAAATATGCAGAAGTGACAATATAATCCGTATGGAGCTTGTAAACTCAAAAAATGAAGTGGTAGCAGGCTCTGACGGTGCAAAAAGCGGTTCGGATAATACTCTGTATGATGATAATTCAGATGATAACAACGGTATTTCATCAATGTTTATGTTCGGTGACGGTAACGGTACTCCTGCCTTTACCGTAAAAAGAAATGTTTATTCTCAGCAGAACAAGAAGGTAGGTACTCTTTATGCTGTATACAGTGTTGACAGTATAAAGTCAGCAGTTGAATCTGTTCATACGGGAAATTATACAAAGCTTGTTATTATTGACAGTGCACATAGGGTAATAGAATCGCCCTTTGCAGCAGTGAGAGAATACACATGGTATGATGAATATACTCAGATAGGCAGTGTTGTTTCAGCTGCATGTACAGATAACGGCAAGGGAGTAAGTGAAAGTGTTGATTATACCTTTGACAATCACCCAAAGACAGTCTGCACATCATATGTTTCAAACAGCGGCTGGGCGGTAATGGGAATTACCGATCTTTATGAGCTTTCTGAGGAAGATAATACACTGCTTATTGTATGTATCGTTATGGGCTGTATAAGCCTGGGACTTATTATTTTCCTGACAATAGTTTTCACAAAGCCTATCGGTGTTATTGATGATTATCTGGATAAAAAGCTCAAGGGAGATACATATTGTCAGCTTCCCGAGGAAACAGGCGATGAATTCGGTTTGATAGGTCATAAATTCAACAAGATATTTGATGAACTTTCAAGCAGCGAATTAAGATACAGAACTATTGCGGAAATGTCTGACAGTGTTGTATTTGAGATCAATTTCAAGACCAATCAGGTACACGTTTCAAGTAATTTCAATCAGAAATTCAGTTTCAGACCAAAGGACGAATCCTTAAGAGAAAGCTTTCTCTATAAATGGCATATACATAAGGATGACAAGCTGAAATACAGCTCTGATATTGAGGCGCTTTTCAATAAGAACAATGACAGGTGGCAGGGCGAATACCGCTTCAAGAATATTCACGGAAATTTCAGCTGGGTACTGATAAAGGCAAAGAAGCTTCGGGACAGAATGGATAAATCCTACCGTATCGTCGGTGTTATCTCGGATATTGACAGGGAAAAGGAAAGTGAGCTTCATCTTATCAGAAAGGCAAGCTTTGACGCACTTACACAGCTTTATAACCGTGAGACCTTCCTTAAAAAGCTACAGGAGCAAATGGAGCTTTCGGCTAAGAAGAATACTCTTGACGCTGTATTGTTTGTTGACCTGGACGATTTCAAGCATTTTAACGATGAATACGGTCACAGCTGCGGAGATGAAGTACTTAAATTTACTGCTGATACAATCAAGGAGCTGACCTTTGAACGAGGCTTCGGCGGACGCTTCGGCGGCGATGAATTTATCATGTGTCTGACAGGTATGAAGCTTATCGGAGATACGGGAAAGATCGCTCAGGAAATGATTGATATTCTCGGTAAGGGCTTTATTTCGGAAAGCACCGGCTCGGAGGTATGTATCCACTGCAGTATCGGTATTGCGTTTTTCCGTGAAAACGGAAATGATACCGAAGAGGTCATCGCTTCTGCCGATGCAGCGATGTATAAGATCAAGAAGCACGGTAAATCCAATTTTGCCTATGCTGCCGCAGATGAACACACAGACGGTACAAAGGTTATCGGAAAGCCCATCGATTCAAACAGGCGTTATGAGGGTGAGGATCTTCTGGATAATCCTATCTTATCGGCTGATAAGTATGAATTCAAGTTGAGTGAGGAAAAGGATCTTCCTAAGCTGCCTAAAAGATTTAAATAAGTAAAAGCCTGAGAATTTTGAGATTCTCAGGCTTTTCTTTGTTTTATTGTATACTTTTCTTTTTCATGATCTCTTCTATAAGACTTGCTTTCTTTTCAGGATCATTTTCATCTGAAGTGTTCTTCATCATAATATTTGCAATGAGATTTGCCGCATAATTCGGGTCATATTCATCATTGTCTATATTGTCTGAGTCATCATCTTCCTCAGTTTCACAAAATTCAAGATATTCATCAAGAAGAGGGGAGGGAGGATTCAAATAAACTGCACGTTTATGTTCTCTGCAATCAGGCGGAGCAGCCTCAACATTGATTATAATTTTGTGACGATCTTCGCCTTTGCTGAAAAAGCCTTCCTCATCAAGCTGTTTTAGAGCTTTTTCCATAGCGGATATTCTTGATTCCCATTCGTTTTCAATGTCATCATCGGTAAGATTGCTATCTCTTTCTTTGAGGATACGGCTTACATCGGTGAAATATTCATCATATCCGTAAACAGCATAAGGTGAATCTGAGTAGTCCCATTTCCACCAGCATTTATCCTCATCGCTTATATTATTTTCAACCACTGATTTTTCATAAGCTTCGTATGACCACGCGGATATATATGCAATTCCTTCGTCAAATATATAAGCGTAATAATAAAAATTTTCATTGTGATTTTTACGCAGAGATATAACAGCGTTTTGAAAGGCCGTTTTAAGAGCATCTACAAGAATTGTATCAGACATAATATCATACCTCATTTTAATAATAACGGAGCTGACGATCAAATTTTCAGTGATAGTCAGCTCCTTGCTCAGCATTTACTGAGTTTTACTTTTTAAGGGAAATATTCTGCTTTTCAAGCTCTGCAACTATAGAATCGACAATACCCATTACTTCTTCTCTTGTAAGAGTCTTTTCGGGATGAGCAAATACCAGTCTTGCAGTAATAGACTTTCCGTTTTCGTCGGAATATGTGTCAATTACGCTTATCTTCTTGATAAGAGGACAATTTTCCTTCTTGACAGCCTCGGCAATAGGTGCAAAGCTTTCGGAAATGAAGGAAAGGTCGATATCAATACCTGGGAAACGTCCGGGCTCTTCATACTTTATGCTTGCATTTGCAATTTCCGAGAATGCTCTGATATCTATTTCAGCGTATACGATAGATGCCTTTTTGTCTATCTTCTTAGAGATCACAGGGTGTACTACACCAAGCTCGCCGATAATTTTTCCGCCGCAGTGAATAGCGTTCAGGTTCTTGATATGCTGATATGAATGTGACGCTTCAAGCTTTGTAAAGGAAAGTGCCTCATGTCTGATATCATCAGCTATTACAGCAAGCATATCACGAAGCTCAAAATAAAGCTCCTCAACTGACTTGCTCTTGCTGAACAGTGTTACAGCAAGATTTTTCTTTTCTCTGCAAAGATTGTTTTCATCAATACCGTCAACTACTCTGCCTACCTCAAATATACCGAAATCGGAAGCAAACTGAGTGTTTGTTCTTACCTGACAAAGCTGAGTGGGGATAATTGACTTACGGATAGTTTCAATGTTGGGATTTGTGGCATTGACAAGCTTGATATTGTTTTCAATTTCAATTCCAAGCTCCTTATATTCATCATAGTAAGCCCATACATACGAATGAACCTCGTGAAGTGAATATCTCTTTACAAGGATATCCTTTACCTTATCTTCAACAGTTTTTTCCTCGGCAGCACGTACAGGGTAAAGGGGAGCAGCTGCTGTGTGAACATCAAAGTTATCATAACCGTAAATTCTTGTGATCTCTTCTATGATATCAGCCTTGATAGTAACGTCCTTTGTTGCTCTCCATGAAGGAACATCAACGCTGAAGCTGTCATTTTCAAGCTTTACGCCAAATCCGAGAGATGTAAGTGTTTTTACGATAGTATCGTTGGATATTTCAATTCCTGTGTAACGGTCAACGAATTTCTTGTCAAAATCAAGCTTTACCTGCTCATATCTGAAAGCGTATTCATCAGTCAGTGCGGATACGACCTTTACACCGCTGTCGATATCGGTAAGAAGCTTTAAGAATCTTGCAATGGCAGGAACTGTCATTTCAGGATCAAGACATTTTTCATATCTCATTGAAGCATCTGTACGAAGTGAAAGGCGTACTGTTGACTTACGGATAGAAACAGCGTCAAAGGTCGCTGATTCAAGTGTAAGTCTTGATGTATCTTCAACGATCTCAGAATCAAGTCCGCCCATGATGCCTGCAATAGCAACAGGGGTATTGTCATTACAGATCATAAGAGTATTTTCATCAATGCTGCGGTCATTTCCGTCAAGAGTACGGAATGTGAAGGGGGTGTCAAATCTCTTTATTCTGATCTTTTCAACCTTTCTGGAGTCGAATGCGTGCATGGGCTGACCCATTTCAAGCATAAGATAGTTTGTAAGGTCTGCAAGAAGATTGATCGCTCTCATGCCGCAGTAGAAAAGTCTGATACGCATATTTACAGGACTTACATTCTTTGTGATATTTTCAACCTGAATACAGGAATATCTCTGGCAAAGCTTGTCCTCGATCTTCATATCAACAGAGGGAAGCTCCTTATATACTGTAAGATCTATCATTTCAGGCTTTTTAAGCTCTCTGCCTGCAAGAGCGGCAAATTCACGGGCAATACCATAATGGCCCCACAGGTCAGGACGGTTTGTAAGTGATTTGTTATCAACCTCGAAGATGATATCATCGATCTGATAAAGCTCCTTTATATCTGTGCCGTTGGCAACGTCCTCTGTTATATCGATAATTCCTGAATTATCATCGCTTATGCCAAGCTCCTTTTCGGAACAGCACATACCATAAGAGGTATATCCCGCAAGCTTTCTGGGAGTGATATCCAGCTCGCCAAGCTTTGCGCCTACCTTGGCAAAAGCGGTTTTCATGCCTTCTCTTACATTGGGAGCACCGCATACTACGTCTGTAAGCTCGGGTTCGCCTGCATCAACCTTTAAAAGATGAAGCTTCTTTGATTCGGGGTGGTCTTCAACAGACTTGATCTCCGCAACAACAACACCGCTCAGATCGCTGCCCTTAAAGAATATTTCATTTTCAACCTCGGCTGTAGACAGAGAAAAACGATTGATAAGCTTGACCTTATCAATTCCGCTCAGATCAACAAAATCCGAGATCCAGTTCATTGATAAAAACATTTCAGTCAGCTCCTTTCTTATTCATCGTCTGTAAACTGTGACAGACTCTTCAGATTGCCTGAATTCAGGTCACGGATATCCTTAACGCCGTACTTCATCATTGCAAGTCGTGTAAGACCGAGACCGAAAGCAAAGCCTGTGTATTCCTCGGGATCAATTCCGCCTGCCTTAAGTACCTCAGGGTGTATCATTCCGCAGGGACAAAGCTCCAGCCAGCCGCTGTGCTTACAGGAAGGACAACCGTCACCGCCGCAGATAAGACAGCTTATATCAAGCTCAAAACCGGGCTCAACGAATGGGAAAAAGCCGGGACGGAGACGGACCTTGATATCCTTCCGGAAAACCTCGGAAAGCATAGTTTTCATAAAGAAGATAAGATTTGAAATTGAGATATTCTTATCTACCATTACGCCTTCCATCTGGAAGAAGGTATTTTCATGACAAGCGTCTGTTGCTTCGTTTCTGAAGCATCTGCCTGGGAAGATAGCCTTGATAGGCTTCCCTTCATTTATAAGAGCGTCCTTGTATTTCTTGTAGATCGCATTCTGAGCCGCAGAGGTCTGAGACTTCAGAAGCTGACCGTTTTCAAGATAATAGGTATCCTGCATATCTCTTGCAGGGTGGTGCTTGGGGATATTGAGCGATTCAAAGCACTCGTAATCGGTAACTACCTCGCTGTAGTCCTCAACGGTAAAGCCCATTGACTTGAATATCTTTTCACATTCTCTCTGAACAAGAGTGATAGGGTGATATGATCCTCTGTCAAGCTTTGCAGGCATTGAAACATCGAATTCGGGCATTGCATTAAGCTCCTTTTCGATTTCCTTCTGCTTAAGTTCCTGCATTTTTACGGATATCTTTTCAGAAACCTCGTTTTTCAGCTCGTTTACCTTCTGACCAAAGGACTTCTTTTCCTCATTGCTGAGATTTTTCATTTCCTTGAGAAGATCGGTAATGCTGCCTTTTTTTCCGAGATAAGCTACTCTGATGCTTTCAAGGTCAGCCGCATTGTCAGTTTTTGCAAGCTCAGCTTCAACAGCGGCTCTGAGATCTTTGATTTTCTCTTCCATATTTACCTCCATATAAAATAAAAATTCGTCTCATACAGCAAAGTATGAGACGAATAAAAATCCGCGGTACCACTCAAATTGCAGTATAATAATTCTTATACTGCCGCTCTTTCCGTTTTAATGCATCGGCTGCAGTCTGCTTTTCACAGACAGCTCACGGGGCGAAATTCGGCATCGGGCGAATATAGCTCTCACAGCACGGCTTTATAAGTCGGAGCTATTCTCTGAAAATCGTTTTCCGATGATTACTTATACATACATGTCTGTATGATCCCGGTCATAGCTTTTAAAATAATAGATTATGCCGTATCAGACGATACAATAAATTTATTTTAACATACTCCGCATAAAATGTCAAGTGACATTTTATAAAAAAATGCAGAACTATTCCTTACCCTGACTTTGTTTCAGTATCTCCTCGAAATTATAGCTTTCAAGCTTTTCGTTTACAAGCTCAGATACCTCACGGAATATTTTCTGATATGTACAGCAGGGTGAAGCGGTATGAGTACATACAAATTCACCGTCAAGACATCGGCTGAGGCAATATTGTCCCTCTATGCTGTCTATAACATCTCTGAGAGTGATCTCAGCAGGCATTTTGGCAAGCTCATAGCCGCCCTGTGCGCCCTTATAGGACGTAACTATGCCGCTTGCAACAAGCTTGCGGAGTATTTTCAGGGCAAAACGCAGGGAAACACCTGTGCTTTCGGAAATTTTTTTTGCGTCTATACGGGCATTTTCAGCTGCAAGAAAGCCTGTTATACGTACAGCATAATCCGATTCCAAAGTAATGTGCATAGAAAGATCCTTTCAGATTAATCAAGGAAGTCCTTGACCTTCTTGCTGCGGCTGGGGTGACGAAGCTTACGGAGTGCCTTTGCTTCTATCTGGCGGATACGCTCTCTTGTTACGTCAAACTGTTTGCCTACCTCTTCAAGAGTACGTGAACGTCCGTCCTCAAGACCAAAGCGGAGACGGAGAACCTTTGCTTCACGCTCGGTAAGTGTAGAGAGTACATCGTTGAGCTGTTCCTTAAGAAGAATATGAGAAGCTGCTTCTGCAGGTGCGGGAGCGTCATCATCAGGGATAAAGTCACCAAGGTGGCTGTCCTCCTCCTCACCGATAGGTGTTTCCAAAGAAACAGGATCCTGTGCAATACGCATGATCTCACGTACACGGTCAACGGGCATATCAAGGTCAAGGGCGATCTCCTCGGGTGAAGGGTCGTGACCGTTCTTATGAAGCAACTGGCTCTGTACCTTCTTTACCTTTGTGATAGTTTCAACCATGTGAACAGGTATACGGATAGTTCTTGCCTGATCCGCAATAGCTCGTGTGATAGCCTGTCTGATCCACCATGTAGCATAGGTCGAGAATTTAAAGCCCTTGGTATGATCGAATTTTTCAACTGCCTTTATAAGACCGAGATTACCTTCCTGGATCAGATCAAGGAACTGCATGCCTCTTCCCACGTATCTCTTTGCAATAGATACAACAAGACGCAGGTTGGCTTCGGAAAGTCTCTTTCTTGCCTTGGGATCTCCCTTTGCCATACGCTCGGCAAGGTCGATCTCCTCCTCAGCTGTAAGCAGGGGAACTCGTCCTATCTCCTTAAGATATATTTTAACAGGGTCGTCAATGCTCAGACCGTCGGAGCCCATTGTATCAAAATCGTCCTGAAGTGCAAGATCGTTCAGATTAAGATCTGTTTCAACGTCATAGTCCTCGATGATATCAATATTAAGGCTCTGGCAGCTGTCATAGAAGCTGTCGATCTGATCAACGTCAAGATCAAGCTTTTCCATAACATCATTGATCTCTGTGGTGGTAAGCTTTCCGTTGGTCTTTCCGTGTTCCATCAGGGTTTCCATTGCAGATCTGTCATTGTAGCTCATATTTTTCCTCCATTCGGCATAAAGATGCCGTTCACTTTTGTGTGCCAAAGTTTTTATTTATTGTTTCTCATACTTCTGGCAAAATTTCTGAAATCGTCATCTGACATATCCGAAGCAGGCTGCTGTTCGGTACGTTCAGAATAACTTTTCAGAAGTATATTTATATAATCCTCGGCTGTACTGCGGTTTATTTCAATTTCACGGCTCTTTGCAAGTATTGCCGTTATTTTGCCCATTTCGTCAGCAGTAAATTCACTTTGAAGTGACATTATATCAAAATCGGCTGAATTTTTGATTTTTTCGATGATTTTCTGATATACCAAACGATTAAAATCATTGATAAAGCACTCAGGTGCGAGACGATGTGAGATATTGTCAGTTTCATCGGGATTTTTATAAAGAAATGAGATTATTCCGCATTCTGCCTTGAATTCGGCAGGGTGCTTTACAGCGTCGGGATTATTTTTATATTCGGAGCTGAAGGTTCTGATATTCAGCCATTCCTGCTTGCTTGCAGTATTTTTACGTCTGCGGATTATGCTTTCCACCTGCTGAGTGACTGCCTCACGGGATACGCCCTGTTCCTTTGCGACCTTTGATATATATACATCACGCTCGATAGGGGAGGTGATCGACGCAAGTACATCGGCGCATTTTTTCAGATATTCCACTCTTCCCTGATCGGTATTCATATCTATATCATTTCTGCATTTGGCAAGCTCAAAATTGATTGCTCCGTCTGAATTATCAAGCAGCTGCTTGAAGCGCAGACTTCCGAATTTTTTTATGTATTCATCGGGGTCCTTTGCCCCTTCCATACGGATTATCTTTGTTCTTACCCCTGCTTCGGAAAGGAGATTTATCGCCTTGTGTGTGGCATTCTGTCCTGCACCGTCTGAGTCATATGATATTATGACTTCTTCGGCATACTGTGACATAAGGCGGGCTTGTTCGGGAGTAAGTGCGGTTCCCAGAGTAGCAACTACATTTTCAAAGCCTGCCTGATTTATTGATATGACATCCATATATCCTTCGGCAAGGATAAGTCTTTTTTCATCGGAGTTCTTGGCAAAATTCAATGAAAAAAGATTACGGCTTTTCTTGAAAACGGGTGTATCGGAGCTGTTAAGGTACTTAGGACCTGATCCGTCGATGATACGTCCTCCGAAAGCGATAACATTTCCTCTCAGGTCAATAATAGGAAACATTACTCTGTCACGGAACTGATCGTATATTCCACCGTTTCTTCCGATGCCGCAGAGATTTGCCGCTACCATTTCATCTTCGGTAAAGCCTTCTGTTTTAAGGTGTTCAGATAAGGAATGCCAGCTGTCGGGAGCATATCCCAGACCGTATTTTATAATGGTTTTCGGATCAAGCTGACGCATCTGAAAATACCGTCTGCCCTTTTCTCCTGCCGGGTCCTTCCTGAGAACCTTATTGAAAAATTTTGCGGCAGACCTGTTGATCTCAAGAATACGTGCTTTCTGCCTTGAAAAATCATTGTTTCTTGCGTCCTCGGGCATAGGCATTCCGGCACGCTCTGCAAGAAGCTTTACGGCTTCTATATACTGCAGATTTTCAGCCTTCATTATAAATGTGATAACATCGCCGCCTGCACCGCATCCGAAGCAGTGAAAAAAACCCTCCGACGGATGTACATGACATGACGGTGTTTTTTCGGAATGAAAAGGACACAAGCATATATAATCCCTGCTTTGTTTTTTCAGGGAAACATAGCTGCCTATTACATTTTCAATAGGATTGTTCTGTTTAAGAGAATATATAAAATCGTCAGGCAGTGCCATAAGTAAAGTGCCTCCGTTTTATGCGGTGATTATACATGCCAGCTTTGAGGGATAAACAATTCTTTATATTTATTGATCGCATATATATCCGTCATTCCTGCGATATAGTCGCAGACAGCTCTTTCCTTGCCCACCATATTCATGATCTTTTTGTATTCGGGGGGGAGCTTATCGGGATTTTTCAGATAATAGATATAAAGCTTTTCAAGGAGCATTTTTGCTCTTACCTCTTCGGCTTTGGCTGTGGGATTATTATAAACAGCTTCATACATGAATTTATGAAGTATATCCTGTGCCTTTTCAACGTCAGGATCCATTTTTATATCCGCAACTCCGTTTTTTATGATTGAGCATATCATGGTAGTGATGCGCTCACTTTTGGAATTGCCGAGAACAGATGTAGCCTGAGCAGGCAACATTTCCTCGGTAATAACTCCGGCACGGATAGAATCATCAATATCATGATTGAGATAAGCAATTTTATCTGCAAGACGTACAATGTAGCCTTCTTTTGTAACCGCTACTTTATTTGTATGGCAAGCAAGTCCGTTTTTTACTTCATATGTAAGATTAAGACCATTTCCGTCACGTTCGATATAATCAACTACACGGACACTCTGCAGATAATGCTTGAAGCCGCTGGGGCAGATCTCATTAAGGGTAGCCTCGCCGCAGTGACCGAAGGGTGTATGTCCCAGATCATGACCAAGGGCAATAGCTTCAGTAAGATCCTCATTCAGACGCAGGGCACGTGCAATAGTCCTTGCGACCTGTGAAACTTCAAGGGAATGTGTAAGTCTTGTACGGTAATGATCGCCAACAGGGGCAAGAAAAACCTGAGTCTTATGCTTTAAACGGCGGAAAGCATTACAATGAAGGATCCTGTCCCTGTCACGCTGAAATTCAGTGCGGATAGGGCATTTTTCTTCGTATATCTTTCGTCTGCCGCAGCTTTTTGACGTGCAGGCATCCTCACACAGAGTACCAAGTTCAAGAATTTCGGTTTGTTCTCGTATCGTCACAGAAATGACCGCCTTTCCTTGATAAAATTACTCACGTAAATCGCTTTACATTTATATATACGTAAAAATCGACAATAATCCTTTAAAAAAATAAACAGATTTATAATTTTGTATATATGCACAAAAAATCAAGCAAAATTCTCAAATGATAAATCACCCTGCACAATATCCACACTGCCGTTTGTAAGATCAATAAGCTTTTCACGGAGTTTGCCGAAAAGCTCCTCCTTTACAAGCAGCTTTATTGTAACATCAGCACCGAATTCGGTATCAAGAAGCTTTACCTCAAATTCGGGCAGGATATAATTGATCTTTCCGTACAGATTATAATCCGAAGTTATAGTTACAGGAAAACAGCGGCACATTATCATTATTTCAGCAGCGTCAACTGCGATCTTTGCACTGTGTGAGTATGCACGTACAAGACCGCCTCCTCCTAAAAGGATACCGCCGAAATATCTTGTTACAACACAGCAAACATCGGTAAGTCCCTCTTTCAGCAGTACATCAAGAACGGGAACGCCTGCTGTACCCTGAGGCTCGCCGTCATCGGAATAGCGTGAGGTATTGCCCTCTCTGAGTACATAAGCGTATACGTTATGTGTTGCCTTGCGATGCTTTGCACGGATAGTATTGATAAAATCAACTGCTTCATCGTTTGTATGAACAGGGGTTATGTATCCGATAAATTCCGATTTTTTTTCAATAAAGCTGTCTTCAGCATAGCCCTTTATGGTTTTATAATCCGAATTATTCATTTGACAGACCGCCTTTCATTCGGTATAGGAAAAAAACCTTTGCAGAATAAACATCTGCAAAGGTTTAAAGCTTCTGTAGGATTACTTAGCCATACCGAAACGCTTCTTGAATCTGTCAACACGTCCGCCTGTATCAACAAGCTTCTGCTTGCCGGTATAGAAGGGGTGGCACTTGGAGCAGATTTCAACGTGGATATCGCTCTTTGTAGAACGAGTCTTGATCACGTTACCGCAAGCGCAGGTAATTGTAGTTTCCTGATAGTTAGGATGAATACCCTCTCTCATGAATTGCACCTCCGTTTCTGAACATTTATATGATCGACATAGCAGCCCATCACATAATGACAGAGACAGTAGTGCTATGGATTAATCACTTACAGTTAAATATTATATCATAAGAAAAAGTGTTTGTCAAGTACTTTTTGAAATTTTTTATTTATTTTCTATAAGTGCTGACATATCGTAAAGTCCGGGAGTCTTGCCCTTAAGATAAACCGCTGCATTTACGGCGCCTACAGCGAAAACTTCCTTTGAAGCAGCAGAATGTGAAAGCGTGATAACTTCGTCTCTTCCCGCAAAAATGATATCGTGTTCGCCTACGATAGTACCGCCTCTGATAGCATGCATACCTATCTCATTCTTTTCACGCTTCTGACGGCGCGAATGACGGTCATATACATAATTGTACTGTTCGTCCATTGTTTCGTTGATAGCGTTTGCAAGCATGATAGCAGTTCCGCTGGGAGCGTCTATCTTCTGATTGTGGTGCTTTTCAACGATCTCAATATCAAACTGTCCACCGAGGATCTTTACGGCAGATTTTGCAAGGTTTGCAAGAAGATTGATACCTAAGGACATATTGAATGAGAAGAACAGAGGAATCTGTTCAGCTGCTTTCTTTATCTGAACGATCTGTTCATCTGAATAGCCTGTTGTGGAAAGCACAAGGGGAGTGCCGTTGGCAAGACAATAGCTTAACAGATCATCAAGAACGGAGGGGTGTGAAAAGTCAATGATAACATCGGGCTTTTCGGTCATATCCTGTGGCTTCTCGTAGATTCTGAAATCGGCATAGGCATCGGTCAGCTTGTCGATACCTGCAACGACAGTGCAGTCATCTCTTCCCGAAATTACGGAATGAATAACTCTGCCCATTTTTCCGTTTGCACCGCATATTGCAATATTAACCATTTTTATCATTCCTTTACTGTTTTGTAAAAAGGGTACGCCCATCTGCATACGGTACGTACCCTAAATTTGTTTTTATCAGCCGATAAGACCTGCGTTCTTAAGAGAAGCGGCAAGCTTATCTATCTTATCCTGCTCCATTCTGCAAAGGGGGAGACGGCATTCGCCTACGTCCTTGCCCATAAGATTCATTGCTTCCTTTACAGGAATAGGATTAACATCGATAAAGATCGCATTTGCAACATCGAGATACTTAAGCTGGAGCTTTGCAGCCTCAGCTACATTGTTATCGAGACAATACTGACACATATCGTGTGTCTCCTTGGGGAGAATATTGGAAAGAACAGAGATAACTCCCTTTCCGCCCAAAGCCATGATAGGTATGATCTGGTCATCGTTTCCGCTGTATACATCGAGTACGTCTCCGCACTCTGCGATAAGCTTTGCAACAGCAGAAAGATTTCCGCTTGCTTCCTTGGCAGCAACAATGTTCTTGTGCTGCGCAAGGGTCTTATATGTTTCAACAGAAATATTTACGCCTGTTCGGGAGGGAACATTATAAAGAATAATAGGAATATTGACTGCATCTGCAATAGCTGTGAAGTGTGCTACAAGACCCTTCTGTGATGCCTTGTTATAATAAGGTGTTACACAGAGAAGTGCGTCTGCACCGAGAGCCTCTGCCTCCTTTGAAAGCTTTACCGCATATGCTGTGTCGTTGCTTCCTGTGCCGGCAACAACGGGCACACGGTGATTTACTCTTTCAACGCAGTACTTTATACAGCCTACGTGCTCCTCATCTGTAAGAGTAGAGGATTCGCCTGTAGTTCCGCAGATTATGATTGCGTCTGTGCCGTTTTCGATCTGCTCGTCAATAAGTCTGCCGAGACAATCATAATTTACGGAGCCGTCAGCGTTCATGGGGGTTACGATTGCAACGCCTGCGCCTGTAAAAATAGTATTCTTCATAAGGATTTATCTCCTTTCAAAATCAGTCAAAGTAGCCCTTTGCAGCAAGAAGCTCTGCGAGAAGAACCGCACCGCCTGCTGCACCTCTCAGTGTATTGTGGGAAAGGCATACAAACTTATAATCATACTGTGTATCTTCACGGAGACGTCCTGTGCATACAGCCATACCGTTTTCAATCATACGGTCAAGCTTAGCCTGAGGACGGTTATCCTCTTCAAAGTAGTGGATAAACTGCTTGGGAGCGCTGGGAAGCTCAAGCTCCTGAGGAACGCCCTTGAAGTTCTTCCATGCTTCGATCATAGCTTCCTTTGTGGGCTTCTTCTTGAACTTTACAAATACAGCTGCTGTGTGACCGTCGGAAACGGGAACACGGAAGCACTGTGCTGTAAAGGAAGGCTCGGTAGCGCTTACGATCTTTCCGCCTTCAATGTGACCCCAGAGCTTCAGAGGCTCCTGCTCGGACTTTTCTTCCTCACCGCCGATGAAGGGGATAACATTATCAACGATCTCGGGCATAGTTTCAAATGTCTTACCTGCACCTGAAATAGCCTGATATGTGCATACGAGAGCCTTTTCAATACCATACTCTTCCTTTAAGGGATGAAGAGCGGGTACATAGCTCTGGAGTGAACAGTTTGACTTAACTGCAACAAAGCCTCTCTTTGTGCCGAGACGCTCTCTCTGGGACTTGATGATCTCAATATGCTCAGGGTTGATCTCGGGAACGACCATAGGAACGTCCTCTGTAAATCTGTGTGCTGAGTTGTTGGATACAACAGGGCACTCAGCCTTTGCATAACGCTCTTCAAGAGCCTTGATCTCATCCTTCTTCATATCAACTGCGCAGAATACGAAGTCAACCTGACCTGCAATAGTTTCAACGTCAGCTGTTGCGTCCATTACGATGATATCCTTGAGATTTGCGGGCATATCAACTGTCATAGCCCACTTGCTGCCTACAGCGTCCTCATAACGTTTGCCTGCGCTTCTGGGGGAAGCTGCAAGAACCTTTACATTGAACCAGGGATGCTCAGCGAGAAGTGTTGCAAAACGCTGACCTACCATGCCTGTTGCTCCGATGATACCTACATTGTACTGTTTCATGATAAAAACTCCTTTTTTCAGATAATAAAAAAAATCGGCTGAAAACCGATTTCATCAAGCTGTTATAAAGAACCCCTACGGCATAAGCAATTATTATGTATTAATATACCTTAAGCAAATGCCGATAGCACTCCATCACATACATAATGATGACAATTATATGCCTGTTTGACATATAATCAGAAAAGAAAGCTGCCGTATTCCTTCTTATCTTCGGCAGTATCGCCTTTCACAGCTGACACGGGGTATACCCACAGAATAAATATCCTGTTTTCGACACGGCGTCTGTCAGCAGCTAATCTTCTTTACTGCGCCTCTATCAGTTTTCTTGTTGCAAATTATATCACGACACAAAGCCTTTGTCAATAGTTTTTTGAAAAAATTTTTATTTTGTATAAAATTTCAGATTTTTTATAAAAAACATTGCATTTTGCGGTAAATTATACTATAATAAAAATGTATGACTATATCTATGTAAGGAGCCAGTTATGTTAAAATCGGATTTTTATTATGACCTGCCCGAAGAGCTTATTGCACAGACCCCCGTTGAGCCGAGAAATTTCTCACGGCTTCTGAAAATGAACAGGGAAACAGGTGAGCTGGAGCATCGTCATTTTTATAATTTATGCGATTACCTTAGAAAAGGTGATTTGCTTGTTGTAAATGATTCCCGTGTACTTCCTGCAAGGCTTTACGGTGTAAAGGAGGGGACAGGCGCAGCAATGGAGTTCCTTCTTCTTGAGCAGAAGGGAGATAAGCTTTGGGAGATACTTGTCCGTCCGGGAAAAAAAGCAAAGCCCGGATCAAGATTTGTTTTCGGTGACGGTGTACTTAAGGCAGAGATACTTGAAACGGTAGAGGGCGGAAACAGAATAGCACGGTTTGAGTGTGAAGAAAATTTCTTTACTGCTCTTGAAAAGGTGGGACAGATGCCTCTTCCGCCGTATATCACGGAAAAGCTGGAGGATAAGGAGCGCTATCAGACGGTATATTCAAATGAGCTCGGCTCCGCCGCTGCACCTACCGCAGGACTTCACTTTACATCGGAAATGCTCGATGATATAAGGGCTATGGGTGTAAATATCGCTTATGTTACTCTTCATGTGGGACTTGGTACATTCCGTCCCGTAAAGGAGGATAATATCCTTGACCATAAAATGCACAGTGAGCATTATTATATGCCCCGTGAAACAGCGGAGCTGATAAACCGTACAAAAGCAGAGGGCGGACGGGTCATTGCAGTGGGCACCACTTCATGCCGTACTCTTGAAAGCGTCGGAACATTTTACGATAAAATAGAGGAGTGTGAGGGTTATACGGATATATTCATATATCCCGGGTATGAATTCAAGGTGATTGACGGTCTTATTACCAATTTTCATCTTCCCGAAAGTACGCTTATTATGCTTGTTTCAGCCTTTGCAGGATATGATAATACAATGAATGCGTATAAAACAGCGGTTGAGGAAAAATACAGATTTTTCAGCTTCGGAGACTCTATGGCGATGCTGTAAAGAAATTTACTTTGCAGTGCGATTATGATTATAGGAGATATATTTTATGTACACACTTATAAAAACCAACGGCAAAGCAAGAAGAGGAAGGTTTGAAACTGTACACGGTACTTTTCAGACACCTTGCTTTATGAATGTAGGAACAGCGGCGGCTATCAAGGGCGGTATTTCCTCTATTGATTTGAGAGGGCTTAAATGTCAGGTTGAACTTTGTAATACTTATCATCTGCATCTGCGTCCTACGGACAGGGTTGTAAGGGAAATGGGCGGTCTGCATAAGTTCATGAACTGGGACAAGCCTATCCTTACGGACAGCGGCGGATTTCAGGTGTTTTCCCTTGCAAAGCTCCGCAAAATCAAGGAAGAGGGCGTTTATTTCAATTCCCATATTGACGGCAGACGTATTTTTATAGGTCCCGAAGAGTCAATGCAGATACAGTCAAATCTTGCTTCGACTATTGCAATGGCATTTGATGAATGTGTCGATAACTCAGTGATGCAGATAACCGATGATATGGACGAAAAAACCAAGCAGCGTATATATCAGAAGGCATTTGACTATTCAAGGCGTTCATGCGAAAGAACTACACGCTGGCTGGAGCGCTGCAAGGCTGAAATGGAAAGGCTTAATTCACTGCCTGATACTATAAATAAAAATCAGCTGCTTTTCGGGATAAATCAGGGCTGTGTTTTCGATGAGCTGAGAATACAGCACATGAAGGAAATAGCTGCTCTGGATATGGACGGATATGCAATAGGCGGTCTTGCGGTGGGTGAGCCTACAGAGGATATGTACCGTGTTATTGATACTGTCGAACCTTATATGCCCAAGAATAAGATACGTTATCTTATGGGAGTGGGTACTCCGTCGAATATTATTGAGGCTGTTGCAAGGGGTGTTGACCTTTTTGACTGCGTTATGCCCAGCAGAAACGCCCGTCATGCGACGATTTTTACATGGAAGGGTATAATGCATATCACTAATAAGTGCTATGAAACCGATCCTTTGCCGCTTGATCCTGAGTGTGATTGTCCTGCGTGCCGCAATTTTTCAAGGGCGTATATACGTCATCTTTTCAAGGCGGACGAGCAGCTTGCAGGCAGACTTGCGGTTACTCATAATCTGTATTTTTACAATACTCTTACAGAAAAGATACGTGAGGCTCTGGACAATGATACCTTCGATCAGTTCCGTGTAAAGTATTCCGCTTTACTTTCACAGAAGGTCAATCAATAAAAATATAACGATGTATTAACAGATATTCTGGTTTGTTAATACATCGTTTGTTTTTATTAATATAATATTAATCTTATAAAAGAGGGGTTGACAGCGTGCTACCGCTGTGGTATAATATGTATGAAATGTGAAATTGTTTAAATATGTACATAATTTTTATGGGAGTGTGACAATATGAATAAACGTCAAAAGAAAACAATAGCAATAGTTTCCCTGATCGGTTTTATATGTACGGCTGCGGTTGTTATCGGTATAATTTTGCTGATATCGGAACCGAATCATGGGCGTAATTTTACTATACCTTTAATAGACGGAATGGTAATTCAGGCTGATCCTCCTGCGAAAAAGTTATTGAAATATATGAAAGAAAAGTATGATAAGGAGTTTGTACAGGTTGATATAACAGGTATATGGATGTCGCCAAAGGCAAGGCATCATAGTTGTGATTCGGGTTCGTGGGATTTTAATTACAATGGTATAACTGTTTCAACAGCGGGCAGTGATGAATATTATCATGTCCGTGATGATTATGGTACGTATCTTGACAATTATGGTTGTTATTTGGTGAATGAAGAAGCTGAACAGATACTTTATGATAAAATTTCATCTGTAGTAGGTAATGTCAAGGTATCATGCTTTCCTATGGATATACAATATGAAGAGCTTCCTGCATTTATGACAGCTGAAGAATATCTTACTAAAGCAGGTTATTGGCTGTGTATAGTAATATGCGGAGATGGTACACATGCAGATAGTGATTATCAAAGAATATGTGATGTACTTGATATAAAAAGCGGACAGGGCTGGATGACCATTCATTATGTCGATAAAGAAATTTACAACAGTATTGATATGGAAAATAGGTACAGTATCATTCACAATGAAAACTATAATAAAGAACTGCAGTTTGATGTTTATACAGATAAACCTATGTTCGTATCTCCCGAAAATGAGTAGATGTTTGTTACGTTAAGGGTGATATGATTGAAAAGAAAAGCTTTTGTTATTTTGAAAATACTTATCTGCTGTCTGATTGCTGCGGCAGGACTTGCTGTTATCTATGAAAGAAAACGAACAATAGATATTGAACATGAGCATCTGAACAATGAGCTTGAATGTAATACATATTCGGTTGAAATGATGAATTATGTTATGGAAAACGAAAAGAACATTACAGGCTTTTGCAATGAGCTGTCTGAGGATCATCGGAATAATACGTATACAGACAGCTTTGGACGAACATTGATAAAAAAGGAGATCTACAATGAATTGACAGCTGAATATAATATGCAGCGGTTTAACGATTTTCCGAATACAGATGCTTATATTGATGTGATCTCGGAAAATGAAATTCATTTTATTTATGATGTTATCTATTTTGAAAACGGCTGTTATGCTTTGTTTGAATTTGTTTATGAAAACGGCAGTCTTAAGATAATGCCGTATGTTTATGATGAATTGTATAAGAGCGGATATTGAGTGTAATCTGTAGGTATCATTTCAGATTTATGAAAAAATGTAGTACTATTATGAGGAGAATATGCGATGAACGGAGTCAATGACCCTAAACGTTTTATATTTCTGATATTATCTGTATTTATTAATATTGTATTGATTTGTTTTTTTATGAGTAAAACATTATTGTTTTACGATTATCCTGTTTTACTGATTATTATACCTATGTTGTTTGTAATTATTTATTATATTGTATTTAAAGCTAAAAATAAGACAATAATTTTTTTGTTTGCATTTTTAGTGATTGTATCCGTATTGATATCAACATTTGATTATAATTGTATCAGAACTGAAAATGTTACTGATAAAATGAACTTTGAACACCTTAATTTAAAATATTTAAAGAGTGATTTGAAAGGCTCGGCAGGAACAATTAAATATTACAACAAAATAATGACTAAAGAACGTTTTACTTATATAGAAAAAGAAAAAACAGCGAATGATGAAGAATATTTACTTGATTATAATTATTATGATTTTTTCTTTGCAGATAATGCAGAAAGTTTTTATCAAAGGATTTTTTCTGATTCTTCTTATGATAATAACTATATTGAGCAGAAAAATTATAAGGCGTTTGTAATTCCTTTAAATAATGAAATTGATTATGTAAAGGAATTTTGTTTGAAATATGATACAGTGGTTATTCATGGTTTTCTTTGGGGAGATATAAATGAAGAGGAGCTTTTGATAAAAATGATTGAAAACTGCAGTTTGTGAGATAATGCCGTATGTTTATGATGAATTGTATAAGAGCTATTAACGGGGTTAGGGTGTGATTTTTAAGAGATTGAGTTATAGAAGGGAATGTACGTATGAAATGCAAAAAAATTATAATATTTATCATGCTATTTGATTTGTTGAATATTTTATCATATATAATTCATTGGGAACCTTTATCTGAAGGACAATTAGAGTTGAGGTCGATTGCTATTAATAACGAATTTAATACCTATATCAGTTTGTCTGATCGATATAGTGAACAAAATAACATTGAACCAAACACAATTATTGATGGAGTGTATGTTATTTATATTAATAAAAAAACACTCCAAAAACATATGAACAAATCAATTATGATTGCTCGCTTGATGATATAGCAAATTATTTAAATGAAAATTGTGCTCATTATAAATATGGATATTATTGTATTCTTGATGTTGATTCCTCTGAGATCACTAATATTTATACAACTACAGACAAACAAACTGTTAATATAATATTGAATAACCAAGAAATATCTTCATTTGAAAGTGTTGGCGGTTACCCTGATGCGTATGATTCAAATACATCAATAACAAGCTCAAATAATGTTATGAAAAAAATCCCAGAATTTAGTACTGATACATATTTTTTATTTCTTTTTGGTATGTTTATTGAAGAAATAATAAGAATAGATGTATTCTTTATTATTGTGTTTGTGGTGTTTGGCTGGTTAAAAAGGCGGTTTTCCAATTTATTTTTAAAATTAAAGGGATAGCGTGATTAATAGACGAATTGTATAAGAGCGGATATTGAGATTGAGCTAATAACGGGGGTAAGGTGTGATTTTTAAGAGATTGAGTTATAGAAGGGAATGTACGTATGAAATGCAAAATAATTATAATATTTATAATACTATATGATTTATTGGAATTTTTATTATTTATAAATGAATTGAAACCTGTATATAGTAGTAAATTAGAGTCAATGTCAAAAGTTCTTTATAGCAATTTTTCTACCTATATCAGTTGGTCTGATCGTTATAGTGAAAATAATAACATTGAACCCAACACAATTATTGATGGAGTATATGTTATTTATATTGAAAAAGATTCTATTAAAAAAAATCATGAACAATACAAACAAATTAATTACGACTGGTCTATTGAGGATATAGCAAATTTTTTAAATATGTTATGTAACCAATACGGTTATGGATATTATTGTATTTTTGATGTTAATTCCTCCGGTATCACTAATGTTTATACAACTACAGAAAAACAAACTCTTAATAAAATATTGAATAATGAAAAATTATCCCACTATGAGAGTGTTGGTAGTTACCCTAATGCGTATGATTCAAATACATCAATAACAAGCTCAAATAATGTTATGAAAAAAATCCCGGTATTTGCCACCGATACATATTTTATATTTAAATTGGGCATGTTTATTGAATATGTAATTAGAATAAATGTTTTCTTTATTATTGTGTTTGTGTTGTTTGGTTGGTTAAAAAGGCGGTTTTCCATTTTATTTTTAAAATTAAAGGGATAGCGTGATTAATAGACGAATTGTATAAGAGCGGATATTGAGATTGAGTTAATAACGGGGGGTGAGTGTATGGATACTAAGAAAACAAACAATGCAATAAGCTTTTTGGTATTTGTTGTTTTTATCATTTCTCCGTTTATAGCTTTTTCAGGTCTGATGTTTTTTATTTCCGATGATGATATATTCGGAATGTTTATGAGACTTATTAATTCGGCGGCTTTGATTGCGGAAATACTGATAGTTTTTGTTCTAAATATATCGGGTTTCTGTATTCTGAAAAAAGATAGAATATGGAAAAGGTGTTCGTTTGTCTATCTTTTGATTCAGGCTGTTGTTTCAATAATTATTGCAGTTTATTTTGTTTCGGACAGCAGGGAGATAGTCGGTGAAAGTATACTTGTAAATGATATAGTGCTGTCGGAATCCTATTTGGGTCATTCAATGATAATTATGTGTATTTTTAATGCACTGTCGTTTTTGATAGCAGTCTGCATTTTGGGTGTCGGTCATCTGGCGAAGAAATCGGAGCATAAGGAGACAAACAACGGCGGTTATGATTTTTAAGGAAAATCAGACATGAATGTTTATTTGAGGGTATGTAAAAATATAGGAATGGGGAATGTGTTATCCTCACGATAAGCAATAAAAAACTCCCGAAGTGTTCTTTCACGACGGGAGTTTTGCTTTTTATTATATGGATAAATTACTTGACTTCAACTGTCCATCCGAACTTATCCTCGATCTTGCCCCACTGGATACCTGTAAGGTTATCGTAGAGCTTCTGTGAGATCTCGCCGATCTCGCCGTTATTGATAGTCATGATATTGTCGCCCCACTTGAGCTGACCTACAGGGGAGATAACGGCAGCTGTACCTGTGCCGAAAACTTCCTTTAATGTGCCGTTGTTGTAAGCCTCGTAAACCTCGTCGATGCTGAGACGGCGCTCGTTTACTGTGTAGCCCATGTCACGGAGCATTTCAATAGATGACATTCTTGTGATACCGCTGAGGATAGAGCCCTGAAGTGCAGGTGTAACGATCTCGTTTTCAAATGCAAAGAAAACGTTCATTGTTCCTACTTCCTCTATGTACTTTCTCTCAACGCCGTCAAGCCAGAGAACCTGTGTATAGCCAAGCTTATCGGCTTCGTCCTGCGCCTTCAGTGATGCGGCATAGTTGCCTGCTGTCTTTGTAAAGCCCATACCGCCCTTTACAGCACGTACATAGTTCTGCTCAACATAGATCTTTACAGGTGCAAGTCCCTCGGGATAATATGCGCCTACGGGAGAAAGGATAATGCAGAAAATAAGGTGATGTGCAGGGTGTACGCCTACATGGGGATCAACGGCAAAGATGAAGGGACGGATATAAAGAGATGTACCTTCTTCTGTGGGGATCCACTCCTTATCAACATTAACAAGTGTCTTTACTGCCTCAACGGCGAATGCTTCGTCGATCTGAGGAATACAGAGACGCTCGTTTGAAACGTTGAGTCTTGCCATATTCTTGTCGGGGCGGAAAAGCTGGATCTTTCCGTCAGCGCATCTGTACGCCTTAAGACCCTCGAAAACCTCCTGACCGTAGTGCAGGCACATTGCGGCAGGATCAAGGGAAATAGGTCCGTAGGGGACTATTCTTGCATCATGCCAGCCCTGTCCCTCATCATAGTTCATAAGGAACATATGATCAGTATAATAGTTACCGAAACCCAGCTTGCTCTGGTCAGCGGGCTTCTGTCTGGGAGAATCTGTAAGAGTGATTTTTATCTCCATTGTAAAAACTTCCTTTCTGCGGCTTAGTAAGGGTGACGTTAAAATGTTGTGTCATATATTTATGGTCACTCATTTAATGAAATTTCGCCGTTATAAAAATTCATAAAACTATTATAACAGATATTTTGTTATTTTTCAAGAAAAAGTTATATAAAAATACTATTGCTTTTTTGAAAGTTTTGTGATATAATCTAAAAGTACTCAAAAAATATGTCTCTGTAGCTCAGTAGGATAGAGCGAACGCCTCCTAAGCGTTAGGCCGCTGGTTCGACTCCAGTCAGGGACGCTGTAACTGCCGTATTTATCATGCGGCAGTTTTTTTATCGGAAAATATATATCTTTTTGAAAAAATGCTGATATATAAGGGAAATTTGCAGTTGACAGGAACACACTTTTATTATATAATAGTATATGTGAAAATATGCCGCTTTATATAGTGCGGCGGAAAGGGATACCGATTTTTATGAAGGGTTACAGAATTAGTATTCTTCGTCACGGCAGAACTGCCGCTAACGATGATGGTATTTATATAGGAAAAACAGATCTTCCTCTTTCGGAAGAGGGCAAGGAGGAACTGAGAATAAAGTATCAGATGCATGAATATCCAAAGGTTGAAAGGGTTTATTCAAGTCCTCTGGAAAGGGCTATACAGTCCTCCGAAATTTTATTCCCCGACCGTGAGATAACTATCGTTGACGATCTGAGGGAAATGGATTTCGGTATTTTTGAGGGTATTTCGGTACATGACGCTGTCAAGCTGGATACCTATAAAAAGTGGCTCAAGGGCGGTCTTGACAATCCTCCGCCTAACGGTGAAAGCTTAAGGAGCATGATGCTCCGCTGTTATACGTCCCTTGACGCTATAATCAGGGATATGATGCAGCAGGGTATCGTAAGAGCGGGAATAATGACTCATTCGGGAATCATGATGAATATGCTTTCCTGCTTTGGTCTGCCTAAATTAAAGCCTATGGAATTTTCCTGTGAAATGGGCGAGGGTTATGAAATCCTTGTTTCTGCTATGATGTGGCAGAACGGAAATACCTTTGAGATACTGGGCAAGATCCCCGGCGGCGGCGCTATCGGATATAATGATGCAGGAGAGCTGCTTGCTGAGGATTATCGTGCCGATTACGGCAATTTAACAGATGATTATTCCGACTATGACGGAGATGTTACATTCTATGAGTGATAAGAGTATCAGACAAGAGTCTGTAAAACGTTTTTTGGTATACTGGATAGAAATAGCATATATATCAATAGTTTTTTTCAGTGCAGCCCTTGCGGTTTTTATGGGAATGTATATTTCGGCTTCGCTTATTATTGAGGATTTTCCCGAGCTGAGCTATCCGTTGGCTGTTGATAAGATACCATCTGAAATGTTTTTTTTCGGAATTGCCGCAATATTTGTTTTTTTTGTTGCGGGAACACCTATGTATTACGGCATGAAATGGTGCTATTATCAGGCTGCAATGGGAAAGACTGTTCCTGTATCATGTCTGTTTTCCTGTTATACTTCTGCGGCAAGGTGGATAAATTCACTTAAACTGAAATTAATAACCGATTTTAACAAGCTTCTGGTCGGTGCGCCTATGATCTGTCTTACGGCAGCGGAATATTATCTGGGAAAAAAGCTTGCGGAGCATTATGAAGGAAGTATGATAGGAATGCTTTTCGGCGGTTTGTTCATACTTATGGTATTTTCAATGCTTCTTGTTTATATATTGTATTCGGTAAAGTTCAGTGCGGTACCGTACATATTTATTTCAGACCCCGACAGACCTGTTACAGAGACCTATCGTACGGGTATTTCTGTAACAGCAGATCATAAATTCAGGCTGTTTAAGCTGAAATGCAGTTTTATTCCGCTTTTTGTGGTCTGTCTTGCGGGATTTCCGATCTTTATTGTATATCCTTATTATACTATGACTATTGCGGTTGCTTGTGAAAAGATAATCAACGGAAAGGATTATGAAAATGATATTTCTGTTGAAGGTAATGATCTGATCGAGGATACATATAAGGAGACAGCCGATGCAGGAAGGGTATAGATTTATTGTCGGTGCGGAAATGGACGGGGCAGCTGCGGAAAGGTTTCTTCGTTCATGCGGTGTTTCACGGAGACTTCTTATTAAGCTTAAAAGAACAGATGGCGGTATCACCCGTAACGGTCAGCTTCTCAGAAGCAGTGACATTGTCCGTGAGGGTGATATTGTTGTTTTAAGGGAAGCTGCTACGGAATATAATGATGTGTCTGATGCAGTTAATGTGCCTAAGGTGTATGAAAATGATGATATGGTCATTTATGACAAGCCGTGCAATATGCCTGTTCATCCGTCACAGCGGCACAGGGGAGATACGTTGTATTCAGCTTTTGTCTCAGAATATAAGAACCTGACATTTCGTCCGATAAATCGGCTTGATAAGGATACGACGGGACTTTGTATTGCTGCAAAAAGTGCGTATTCTGCCGCAGCATTGCAGAAAAGCTATGAAAAGGTATATTATGCGGCTGTCTGCGGAATAATTGACGGGGGCGGGGTGGTAGATGCTCCTATTGACAGGGAGGGGGAGTCTATCATAAAGCGTTGTGTTTCTGCAAACGGTAAAAGAGCGGTTACGGAATATGAGCCTGTTATGCACAGCGAAAAATATACTCTGCTTAAAATAAAGCTTCATACGGGACGTACACATCAGATAAGAGTACATATGTCCTATCTTGGATATCCGCTTGCGGGAGATGATATGTATGGAGGAAATTGTGAGGATATTTCCCGTCAGGCACTCCACTGCGGAGAGATCTCTGTGAAAGATCCTTTTTCGAAAAATGTCGTAAACGTCGTATCACCGTTACCTGATGATATTTTAAGGCTTTTCGGAGGAAAAAAATAATTTTTTTCAAAAAAATTGAAAAAAGCCCTAAAGTATTTAAAAAACATGACGATATATATATCAAAGACAAGGGAACAGGAATTAAAACCAATAAATGTAACCTTTCTTTATAGGTCAAAAGCCGATCTGAATTGCGCAATAGGGGAGGCTGACCAAAAAATCTGGGGCTGAAAGGAATCGGCTCCGTATAAATACATGGAGGTATTATTATGGTAGTACAGCACAATATGTCCGCGATCAACGCCAATAGATATTTTGGCATGAACAACTCTAAGCTCGCTGGTTCACTCGAAAAGCTTTCTTCCGGTTATCAGATCAACCGTGCAGGCGATAACGCTGCAGGTCTCGCTGTTTCCGAAAAGATGAGAGCTCAGATCGGTGGTCTCACACAGGCTACAACAAACGCTCAGGACGGTATCTCAATGATCCAGACTTTTGAAGGCGCTCTCACAGAGACTGATGCTATCCTTCAGAGAATGAGATCACTTGCTGTTCAGTCTGCTAACGGTACATACGATGATTCAGTTGACCGTGCTGCTCTTCAGCTCGAGTTCGATCAGCTCAACGACGAGCTCGATAACATCGCTGATACAGACTTCAACGGCGTAATCGTTCTTAACGGCGGTACAATGTCCGGCGAGGGTGTTTCTGTTGATGGAAACAATAACATTATTTACAACGGTACAGGTACAGCTTCTGTAACTTCCGGACCTAACGCTCTTGGTAAGACTGTTTCTTCAGTTTCTATCGCTAACGCTTACTCTGCATCTTCTGCAGCTATGAAGTACACATCTTCTATCACACTTCAGGTTGGCGCAAGAACTAAGGACGCTATCAAGTTCACATTCAAGTACACATGTGAAACTGGTCTCGGCACGAAGCTCACTAACGATAAGTACGGCTTCAAGGGTCTTTCAGCAGACATGAACTGTTCTTCTAAGGGTCTTGCTACAACAGGTCTTTCTATCGCAACTCAGGAGTCCGCTAACTATGCAATCGACAGAGTTGACTACGCTCTGAACAAGGTTTCCATGGTTCGTGCTACATTCGGTTCTATCCAGAATCGTCTCGAGCATAAGATCGATAACCTGAATGTTACTAACGAGAACCTGACATCTGCTGAGTCTCGTATCCGTGATACTGATATGGCTAAGGAAATGATGGCATTTACATCTGCTCAGATCCTTTCCCAGGCTTCTCAGTCCATGCTTGCTCAGGCAAATTCACTTCCTCAGAACGTTCTCCAGCTCCTCGGCTAATAACCGTATCGCTGCTTAATAAATCTGAATTAAGTGATATTCAGCTCCCTGCTCTCATACGGGCAGGGAGCTTTTTTATATATTTTAAAAAAGTACCATAAAAATCAATCCTTTCATACGTATATGTATTATAATAATAAATATTCTGTTGGAGGAACATTATGAAAAAAAAAATTATAACGGTATTTATGCTTTCTGCATTGATGCTGCTTACAGGCTGTAACGGAAATTATACGGAGCAGGCGGCATTAGTGGAGGACTACTTTGAAAATGAGCTTGGCATACAGGGAAATGTAGTCAGCACTACCTTTAACCGATATGATGAAGGCATAACGGGCGGAATGTATCAGTATGAATTTACTTTTATAGCTGAAAACGGCAAAAGCTATAATGCCTATTACGGTGCATATACGGATATAAGTGCAGATAATATTGATATAATTAAAATATCAGAATGAAAAACTGCTGTATAGCTTCGTGATGAAGCTGTACAGCAGTTGCTTTTTATTCGATTGCCTTTAATGATGTTGCCATGTCTATCTTTTTTAGTGAGAAATGCATTGTAAAGTTTACAATAAATGCAAATACAGCAGTTATTATTGCAGCATATACAAAGCAGTAGGGGGCAATTTCGGGATTGAACATTACAGATTCCACCTCTGCAGTGTCAAGCACGAATTTTTCAAGCAGAACACCCAGCAACAGTCCGAAAAGAATACCTATGATCGTTGAGATGACATTTTCACGGTATATATATGCTGAGGTCTCTCCGTCATAAAAACCGAGAACCTTTATAGTTGCAAGCTCTCTTGTTCTTTCATTGATATTGATAGTGACAAGATTGAACAGAATTACAAATGCAAGTGCGCCTGCAAAGCATATGATAAGGATAACTACCATATTCATGCTTTCGATAAGGTCATGGAATTTCTTTGTTCCGTCTTCTGTGAAGGATACTGCCTGAACCGAGTTGTTTGCAAGAAGTGCGGTTGAAAGCTCTGTCTTATCGGCATCTCTGCTTAAATTGATAAGGATCACATTGCTGTCATTCTCACCGAAAAGCTTCATGCAGGTTTCCTTTGAAAGAAATACATAGTGATTTGTATAATTCTCGGTTATACCGGCGATCCTGACAGGCTCTGCACCGCCGATGATCTCAATCTCATCGCCTACAGACGCACCAAGAAGCTTTGCAAGCTTTTCGTTGATTATTGCGCTTTCATTTGGAATAGTGAGCTTGTTGCCTGTTTTACGTTCCCGCAGGGTTATATATTTTTCGAGATTGTCGATATTATCGGGAGCAAATATATAACAATCCTCAACGGTAGCTTCGCCGAAATAAACGTCCTTTGCCTCCTGATATGCTCCCATATTGGAAAGAACTGTCTGTGACGAATTGAAAAGATCAATAAGCTGATTTTTATCCTCTTCATCAGCTTCTGTATCAACAGCCGCAAGAAGATCGTATCTGAAAATTTCTCCGAATTGCTTGTCAACTATTGAGGACATTGAATACTGAAGACCGAAGCCTGCAACAAGAAGTCCCGTACAGCCTGCAATACCGATAACTGTCATGAAAAATCTGCTTTTGTAGCGGAGAAGGTTTCTGAATGTGACCTTCTGTGTAAAGCTGAAATGCTTCCATAAAAACGGTATACGCTCCAAAAGGATTCTTTTTCCGCTTTTCGGAGGCTTGGGACGCATAAGCTTTGCGGGGTTGGCAATAAGCTCAGCACGGGCAGCTATAAAGGCGGATAAGCCTGTACACAGCATGGAAACGATAAGACAGCCTATCATATAATCCCACTTGAATGGGGTTATGATATATGGGATATCATACATTGCTTCATATGCACCGAAAACAACTCTCGGTATAAGTGGAAGTCCTACGCATACGCCCACTATACTTCCGATAACGCTTGCCGCTGCGGCATAGATGATGTACTGTGCCGCAATAGCACCTCTGCCGAAACCAAGTGCCTTGAAGGTGCCTATTTCGGTCCTCTGGGATTCGATCATTCTTGTCATTGTGCATATGCAGACAAGTGCTGCAATAAGAATAAAGAATATGGGGAATACCTTTGCTATATTATCAACTCTTTCGGTATCCTCAGCATAGCTTGCGTAGCCCGGATTGATATCACTTCGGCTGAATACATAGCATTTTGCGTCCTCTGTGAAATCATATACCTCTGCTTCCGCTTCCGCTATTTTTGCATATCCGTCATCAATTTCAGCCTTTGCCTCATCAAGCTGAGCCTTTGTTTCGTTAAGTTGTTCTTCAGCCTTGTCAAGCTCTTCCTTATACATATTCAGCTGAGCTTCGGCTTCATTAAGAATGGAAGTACCCGAATCACTCTGAGATACCTGCTGATTTATATCATCGGCAGCATAACGGCATTGCTTTCTGACATTGTTGTTTGTTTCAAGGATAGTAAGTCTGGCTTCTTCCTTGGCATGAGGATCGTCCTTTTTGCTGGTTATCATATAGATAGCAAGAACATCCTTGATCTGAACATCAATTTCAAAAAGGTCATATACCTCCTGAATACCGTTGAGCTTATCAACTGTTGTCTGTGAAAGGGTAGGGGTATATCCGTTTGAATATTCCTCAAGGATATTATCAAGAGTTGTACAGGTTTCCTCAAGTCGTTTCAGATTATCCGTTGCAGTCTGCAGATCGGTCAGACCTTGTTCATACTGCTGCTGGGACTGATTGTATTCCTCAACCATTTTATTGTAGTCATTGAGACCTGAGCTGTACTGTTCGTAGGCTGTATTATAGGCTTTTTCGCCTTTTTCGTATTCAGCCATAGCGTCATCGACCTTTTCTCTTTCGGAATTTATCTCCTCCATAGCGTCGGACACTATCTCATTGCAGCGGACCTCTATTCTTGTTTCACCGATATTCTCAAACTGTGAGATAACAGGTTCAAGCTTCTCTTCGTATTCGTCGGAGAAGCAGTTTATATCCCTCAGCTCCTTTGCACGTATATAAAGGTCGGTATATGCTTCATATGCAAAATTAGCTTCGGGAATATACATATATGCATTCATCACACCGTCGCCAACAGTTGATGTGCCTCGGTAATAAGTAACATATATAGGAGATTGAACAAGTCCCACTACGGTATATTCTGTGTTATTCAGTACTTCGGATATATCGTCTTCTCCGTCGGGAGAAAGCGTTATTTTATCGCCTATATTGAATGCGCTTGCTTTTGAGGGCAGATAATCCACAACACATTCGTTTGCGTTTTTTGGTAACGTTCCTTTGATAAGTTTCAGACGATTTATATCGTCCTCGCTGTTATAGGAATAAACCGCTACATTGCGGTTTTCGTCTGTGCCCTTTATTATAAGTTCGGCAGAATATCCTTTTACGATGGTTTCTACGCTTTCAACCGATGATATTTCGGTAAAGTCGTCATCTGTAAAACCGAGAGTTGATTTCATGTGGATATCCGCAAGCTTACCGTTTTCTAAATAATCATAAGCTGATTCCTTCATATATGGACATGAAGCCTTTACACCCGAAAAAAATGCACAGCCGATAGCGATGATCGACATTATTGATACAAACCTGCCTTTAGTACGGCTCAGGCTTGCAAGAGTATTTTTGAAAAGCTTATTTTTCATTTACAGTTCACCTTCCGCTTACCATTCGATATCTTCAACAGGCGCAGGCTTGCGGTTAAGTACTATTCTTGAAACCTTGCTGTTTTTCATTGTGATCACTCTGTCTGCCATAGGAGTTATCGCCTGATTATGAGTAATAACGATAACTGTCATATTATTCTCTCGGCAGGTCCTGTGCAGAAGGGACAGTATTGTTTTTCCTGTATTATAATCAAGTGCGCCTGTAGGCTCATCACACAGAAGCAGCTTGGGATTCTTGGCAAGAGCACGTGCAATGGAAACTCTTTGCTGTTCTCCGCCCGAAAGCTGAGAAGGGAAGTTGTTCATTCTGTCGGCAAGTCCCACCTGTTCAAGCACTGTTCTTGGGTCAAGCGAATTTTTGCATATCTGTGCGGCAAGCTCAACGTTTTCAAGAGCGGTAAGATTCTGGACAAGATTATAGAACTGGAATACAAAGCCGATATCATGACGGCGGTAGGCAGTCATTTTTTTCTTATTATAATCGGCAATATTGCGTCCGTCTACAATGATCTTTCCGCTGTCACAGCGGTCCATTCCGCCAAGCATATTGAGTACGGTGGTTTTGCCTGCACCTGATGCACCTACGATAAGTGCAAATTCGCCCTGTTCTATGTCAAAGGAAACTCCGTCGGAGGCTTTTATTGTGACCTCGCCCATTTTATAATGTTTATGTACATCACTGAGAGATACAAAGCTCATAATTCAATAAGCCGCCTTTCTAAAAATATGCATAAGTATACTTATATATTATACCACAAAATGCATATATGATGAAGTGGCAAATTGCACAAATTATAATAATATATATTGAAACGGCGCTGTAAGTATGTTATAATATATGGTATTCACAAAACTATTGTCAATAAAGAAAGGAAGGATAATCATGACAGGACTTGTTTTGGAGGGCGGTACATTCCGTGCGATCTTTTCTGCCGGTGTGATGGACGCTTTTATGGAAAAGGGGATAGAATTCCCTTATGTTGTAGGTGTTTCGGCAGGTATATCAAACGCTGCTTCATATATTTCAAAGCAAAGCGGACGAAATCTGACTGTTCTGAAAAAATACCGCAACGATAAAAGATATATGGGCGCAGGCAATCTTATGGACTGCCGCAGCTTTTTCGGTCTGAATTTTGTATTTGATGAGATACCGAATACTCTCGTGCCCTTTGATTATGATACCTTCCGAAGCTACAAGGGAAAATATATGGTAGGCGTGACAAATGCCGAAACAGGAAAAAGCGAGTTTTTCGACGGAATAAAGGATTCGGATAAATGGGAATATCTGCGGGCAACGTGTGCACTGCCCGGAGCATTTGAACCACAGATGATCGACGGAAAGCCTTATTATGACGGTGGACTTGCTTCTCCTATATGTGTAAAGCGTGCGCTTAAGGACGGCTGTGACAGAGTAGTGATAGTGCTTACGCAGCCAAAGGGATTTGTAAAAAAATGCGGAAAGGGCAATGTTATCGCAGGATTATCGCTTCATAAAAAATATCCCAACATTGAAAATGCATTGCTTATAAGACACAAGCTATATAATGCACAGTTAAGCTTCTGTGAAGAACTGGAGCGCCGAGGAAAAGCGCTTATTATCCGTCCCGATGAGTCAATGAACAGCTTTGAAAAGGATACAAGAGTCATTGAGTCAAACTATAACAAGGGCTATAAAAAGGGTCTTGAATATGCCGACAGAGCGGCAGAATTATTAAATATATAAGGAGAAATTGTTATGATCTTCAATGCTGATGAAAAAAATGTAAGAGTACACGGACGTACATTATTTATAAACGGGATAAGATATATAGATTATTCCTGTGCAGGTACGGCGTTTATGTTTACAGGAAAGGAAGTAAAGGTTCGTCTTACTTCCGATTTCAAGCCTGATCCCAACTGCGGAGAAATATTCATGCCCTTCTGTGCAGTACTGGTAAACGGAGTAATGACCAAGCGTTTTGAAGTAAGGGAAAGTGAGGCAGTTTATGAGCTTTACAGCAGCGATAAGGAAGAAACCGTTGAGATAGAGCTTATAAAAATGTCCGAGGCAGCTTTCGGAAAGGTAGGTATTGTTGAATTTATTACGGATAGTGATATTCCTCCCGTGCCTACTGCCGAAAAGGAAAGGAAAATCGAATTTGTAGGAGATTCTATCACCTGCGGATACGGTATAGAGGGTGTTGTTGAAAAGGATACCTTCAATACAGCACAGGAAAATCCGTTTACTGCTTATGCTGCATCAACTGCAAGAGCTTTCGGTGCAGATTTTAACCTGATATCATGGAGCGGTATCGGAGTTTACTCCTCATGGGTAGATGAAAATGCCGAAAAGCCTCTGGATAACTGGTTGTCTCCTGTGCTTTATCCATGTACCGATGCTGCATATTGCAATGATAATAATATAATTCCCTTTGATCCATGGGATTTCAGCAGATTTGTTCCTAAGGTTATCGTAATTAATCTGGGTACCAATGATCAGAGCTTTACAAAGGGTATTGATGAGCGTATTGAAAAATTCCGCAGTCTTTATAAGGATTACATAAAGCTTATCAGAGAGAAAAATCCCGATGCAGAAATTATATGCTCACTTGGGGCGATGCTTGACGGACTCTGTGATGCAGTTGAAAAAACAGTCAGGGAATATTCCGATGAAACAGGGGACAAGCATATTCATTATCTTAAGTTTACAATGCATACAGAGGCTGACGGTATAGCGGCAGATTATCACCCAAGTCAGAATACACATAACAGAATGGTAAGAGAGCTTTCGGCTAAAATAACCGAGGTCACAGGCTGGAATACGATAAACTGAACAGTATGCAGCAGTTGATGTGAAGGAGGTATAAAATGCTGATATCAAGAGAAAAAAGAGTTGAAATATTTCAGGATACCATGAATCAATGCAAGGTTCACCCTCTGCTTTCAAAGTCTGTAGAAAAATCAGTTGCGGGTACAAAATTTTATTCGGCTGACAGTAAGCTTCGTCTTAAGTCCTGTGCAAAGACAGACACAAAAGTTGATGTGACTGCTGAGCGCAGTTTTCAGGCAGCAAAGCGTCTTTGCGGTGAATATGAAGGCAAGCGTATAGCTGTACATAACTTTGCTTCCGCAACCAATCCCGGCGGCGGAGTTACAAGGGGCAGCTCTGCACAGGAGGAAGCCCTTTGCCGCTGTTCAACGCTTTATCCATGCTTAATTACAAAGGAGCTTTATACAAAATACTACTCTATGCACAGAAAAAGAGCTGATGTACGATATACTGATGCATGTATTTATACTCCTGATATCATTGTTTTCAAAAGTGATACATCATCACCTGAACTGCTTGATGAAACAGAATGGTATACAGTTGATGTTATAACCTGTGCTGCTCCGAATCTTCGTGAAAAACCCTATAACAGTATGAATCCGGGCAACGGAAAGGCTGTCAGGGTTTCAGATGATGAACTTTTTGAAATACATAAGAAACGTGGCAGTAAAATTCTTTCTGTAGCTGCCGAAAACGGCGCAGATGTGCTTGTGCTCGGTGCATTCGGCTGCGGTGCGTTCAGAAATGATCCGAAAGTCGTTGCACGGGCATACAAAGAAATTCTTAAGGAGTACAGCGGTGTATTTGATAATATCACATTTGCAGTATATTGTACACCCGATCACAGTGAAAATTTCACTGTATTCCGAAGTATTTTAGAAAACCAAACTCCTTAAAAATGGTGAACCAATGTGTTTGTTAATGGAATCGTTATACAGAAATATGCAGATAATCACTATAAAGGAATAGACGGAAGCGGTTTCTCTTCATATACAGGAGAGAACTGGTATTTCAACAGCGATAACAATTTATCTGATGAATTTGAGCCTTTCTACGATGAATATATAAATAAAACCTATTATAACATGGCAGATAATTCATGGGTCTCCGCTTGTAACGATATGGACTATGTATACAAATACATAGCAGAATCAGAAAAGCAAGGTATAAAATACCGTTTGATCCTTTGTGAGACTGAAATATCATCACCTGTAATGTCAATACCATGCTGTGATAAATTATTTTTGGGTTATGATTATGCATATGCAACAGGTGACAACTATTCTGCAGTATACAATGAAATACCCTTTGTGTTCCCCGAATTCAGATTAAATCAAAACGGATTATTTCAGACTGAAAGCGAAATATATAAATATATTCACATGCGTGAAGAATTCACAAAAAACAATCCGCCCAATACACTGGAATCGGGAGATTTTATTGTATATAGATTGCACGAAATATATTTATAAAATTTACAATTACGAAAAAAGCTGTTGTTTTCAGATCAGGTGCCGAAAACAACAGCTTTTTCTTTTATGAAAAATCAAGCAGAATATACAAAAATTAACAAATATTTATATATACTAAACGTCAGATTAAATATTGACATGTATTTAAAATTGTGATAATATTATACCAAAATTTATTAAAGAGGTGTGGATTCTGAATATATCAAAAGCATCTGAACATGATTATAATATTGTTCAGGAAATCACTGTTGATACAATAAATGAGATATATCCAAGATATTACCCCATGGGTGCTGTCCGCTTCTTTCTTAAGCACCACAGCCCCGAAAATATAATGAGTGATATAAAAGGTGGCATTGTATATTTACTTATTGACAATAATAAAGCCGTTGGAACAGTAACTATTCGCAATAATGAAATATGCAGGCTGTTTGTCCTTCCCGAACATCAGAAAAAAGGCTATGGCGGCAGACTTATCGCATATGCAGAAAAACTCATATCCGAAAGCTGTGACAGTGCAGTGCTCGATGCGTCACTTCCTGCCAAGGAGATATATATGAAAAAGGGATATTCAGTAAGGAATGCTCATTCAATAAAAACAGATAACGGTGATTATCTATGCTATGATGTTATGGAAAAGCCGCTATAATACTGTATCGGAAAAAAATTTTTCCGATATTAATCATCAGTTTACATATGTACGTCCGATACTACTTGAAATATGACAGGGAATATGCTATAATTATATGGTTAAATGTCGTAATAGCATGATATGCTGTCGTATTTAATAATTCAACGCCATTTGGCAGATCGGAGACGATGATGGAAAACAAAAACGAATTCAAGCCTTATATTCCTGCGGATAAGGTCACCCCTGAGCTTACTGTTACGTCAATAGTAATGGGTATTATCCTGGCAGTTGTATTCGGCGCGGCAAACGCTTATTTAGGCTTAAGAGTAGGTATGACAGTTTCAGCGTCGATCCCTGCGGCAGTTATTGCTATGGGTGTTATCAGAGTTCTTATGAAAAAGAATTCTATTCTTGAAAGCAATGTAGTTCAGACTATCGGTTCAGCAGGTGAATCACTTGCGGCAGGTGCTATCTTTACTTTGCCCACATTATTCCTCTGGGCATCCGAGGGAATAATGGACAAGCCGGGACTTGTTGAAATTACACTTATCGCTCTTATCGGCGGTCTTCTCGGTGTATTTTTCATGGTTCCTCTCAGAAATGCTCTTATAGTCAAGGAGCATGGTGTACTTCCTTACCCTGAAGGAACAGCCTGTGCAGAGGTTCTTCTTGCAGGCGAAGAGGGCGGAGCAAATGCTTCGACAGTATTTGCGGGCATGGGCTTTTCGGCACTGTTTAAATTTATTATTGACGGATTAAAGGCAGTCCCCGGAGAGGTTTCTCTCAGAGTAAAGGGCTTTGCAGGCGAGATCGGTACTCAGATCTATCCTGCGGTCATGAGTGTAGGTTACATATGCGGTCCGAGAATTTCATCCTATATGTTCTCAGGCGGTATTTTAAGCTGGCTGGTCCTCATTCCTCTTATTGTTATGTTCGGTGAAAATGCGGTCATGTATCCCGCTGCCGATCAGACTATCGGAGAAATGTATGCGGCAGGCGGTGCAAGCGCTATCTGGAGCTCTTATATACGTTATATCGGAGCAGGTGCTCTTGCAGCAGGCGGTATTATCAGCCTTATCAAATCTCTTCCCCTTATCATCAGCACCTTCGGCGGAGCTTTAAAGAGTATTAAAAGCGGCTCAAAGGTTGAAAATTCAAGAACCTCTCAGGAGCTTGATATGAGATTCGTTCTTATATCAATAGCAGTTCTTACACTGGCTGTATGGCTTATCCCCGCTATTCCCGTATCATTGCTTGGTGCGCTTATAATCGTTGTATTCGGATTTTTCTTTGCAACGGTTTCATCAAGAATGGTAGGTCTTGTAGGAAGCAGTAACAACCCTGTTTCCGGTATGGCTATTGCAACTCTTCTTATTGCAACTCTTATCCTTAAGTTTACAGGTGCAGACGGTGCGGCAGGAATGAGTGCGGCTATCGCTATCGGTTCTATCATCTGTATCGTTGCGGCTATTTCAGGCGATACATCACAGGACCTTAAGACAGGATATATTCTCGGTTCAACCCCCAAGAAGCAGCAGATCGGTGAGGTTGTCGGTGTAGTTGCTTCCGCATTTGCTATCGGCGGTACGCTTTATCTTCTTGACAGTGCATGGGGCTTCGGCTCGGAAGAGCTTGCAGCACCTCAGGCTACTCTCATGAAGATGATAGTTGAAGGCGTAATGAGTGCAGAGCTTCCATGGAATCTTGTGCTTATCGGTGCATTTATCGCAGTGGTTGCAGAGGTTGTGGGAATACCCGTACTTCCCTTTGCTATCGGTATTTATCTCCCCGTACAGCTTAATGCGTGCATCATGGTAGGCGGTCTTGTAAGACTTGCATTTGATAAGATGAAGTGCGAAGAGAAAAAGAAGAACGATATTGTCAGCGACGGTATTCTCTTCTGCTCGGGCATGATCGCAGGTGAAGGTCTTGTAGGTATCGTACTTGCAATACTTGCCGTATTCGGTGTGGATTCCGCTCTTGATATTTCAGGAAAGCTTGGTCTTCCCGAAGCTGTTTCACAGATAGGAAGCCTTGTTGTATTTGCACTTATCATATTGAGTCTGCTGAAATTCTCGCTTTTCAAAAAGCGCAGTCAGGTAAAGTAATAAATGAGCAAAAGGAAATCTGAAAATTATCTTGAAAAATGTCCTGTCCGTTCCGATGAGCTGAGCTGGTCGGCGGACAGCGACGGAAATATAACTATTGACATAGAAAATAAAGGGGTTATGAACAGAATAGCCCAGAAGCTTTTAAAAAAGCCCAGAATATCGCATATACATCTTGATGAGATCGGAAGCTTTGTCTGGCCGCTTATCGATGGAAATAAAAATATTATTGACATCGGTAAGGAAGCTGAGGAGCATTTCGGAGATAGGATAAAACCTACCTACGAAAGACTCGCAAAGTATTTCCGTATTCTCGAGAGCTGTAAATTTATAAAATGGAAGGAATAAAACGAAGAATAATCCTGTTGCTTTATAGCGTGGGATAAACTTCGGAAACAAGGAGGAAATTTTATGGATTCAAACAAAAGACCCGAATCAATGGCACGTATTCAGACTGAGGCTCAGGCTGCCGCTTTTATTGATGAGCAGATCGCCGCTGTCCGTGAGCAGGTAGGAGACAAAAAGGTTCTTCTGGCTCTTTCAGGCGGTGTTGACAGCTCTGTTGTTGCAGCACTTCTGATAAAGGCCATAGGCAAGCAGCTTGTATGTGTTCACGTAAACCACGGACTTATGCGTAAGGGTGAAAGTGAGCAGGTTATCGAGGTTTTCAAAAATCAGCTCGATGCTAACCTTATCTACATCGACGCTACAGATCGTTTCCTCGATCTTCTTGCAGGTGTTTCCGAACCCGAAAAGAAGCGTAAGATCATCGGCGGTGAGTTCATCAAGGTATTCGATGAAGAAGCAAGCAAGCTTGAGGGCATTTCCTTCCTTGCACAGGG
>JAFUOZ010000086.1 GCA_017481565.1 Oscillospiraceae bacterium
CATTTCGGGATCGGCTGTGCTGTCTGCATATACATGACAGTTGCCTACACCTGTTTCAATAACGGGCACTAAAGCATTTTTCTTTACAGCCTGAATAAGTCCTGCACCGCCTCTGGGTATAAGCAAGTCCAGATACTTTACACACTGCATAAGCTCAGTTGTGACCTCTCTGGTTGTATCGTCAACAAACTGCACGGACTTTTCGGGCAGTCCAGTTGATGCTATTGCACGGCTCATTATATCACAGATGATCTTATTTGAGTTATAGGCTTCCTTGCCGCCTCTTAAAATAACGGCATTTCCTGTTTTAAGACAAAGTGCGCCTGCATCTGATGTAACGTTGGGACGGGATTCGTAAATTATTCCAATAACGCCCATAGGTACTCTTACGCGGGTTATCTTCATACCGTTGGGACGGGTAATGCCGTAATCAATTGTTCCTACAGGGTCATCAAGGCGTACAAGAGCACGTACACCGTCTGCCATACCTTCTATACGGGACTTGTCAAGTCTGAGACGGTCCTGCATTACCTTTGAGATACCGTTTTTATCGGCATTTTCAAGGTCAAGGGCGTTTGCTTCGATGATCTTGTCAGCTTCGGCACAAAGTGCGTCTGCTATAGCGGAAAGTGCCTTGTTCTTTTCGCCTGCTGAGGCTGATGAAAGTATACGGGAAGCTTTTTTTGCTTCTAAACCGAGAGATTCGATATATGTCATGATTATCTATCCTTTCAATAATTATTTTTTGCAGAAAACTGTTCCTATTTCCTTGCCGTCAAAGAAATCATAAAGCACAGAGGGGGTCCTTCCGTTAAGGATAGCCATATCCATTCCTGCTTCCATTGATATTTTAGCGGCATTGATCTTTGTTATCATTCCGCCGCTGCCAAGTCCTGAGCCTGCTCCGCCTGCAAGTGCTTCTATCTTTTCGTCTATCTCATGAACGATAGGGATAAGCTTTGCATCGGGATTTGTATGCGGATCGCTGTCAAAAAGACCGTCGATATCGGAAAGGATAATGAGCATATCCGCCTTGCAGTACATTCCTACATAAGCTGCAAGAGAGTCGTTTTCACCGAATTCAAGCTCCAGCTCATCAATGGCAACAGTATCGTTTTCGTTTACGATAGGGATTATATTTGATTCGATAAGTCTTTCAAAGGTATTGCTGATATTGTTCTTTCTGGGGGAATCAAGTGTATATTTTGTAAGCAGTATCTGAGCAACATTGATATTGTATTCTCCGAAAAGCTTATCATAGATATACATAAGCTCGCACTGTCCCACTGCGGCACATGCCTGCTTTGTTATGGTATCCTTGGGACGCTCGGTCATGCCCATTTTTGACATTCCCAGACCGATAGCTCCCGATGATACGAGAATTATCTGCTTTCCGCTGTTCTGCAGATCGGAAAGTACCTTTACGAATTTTTCCATTCTGCGTATATTCAGTCTGCCTGTCTTATGGGTAAGTGTTGATGTTCCTACCTTGATGATTATTCTTTTCTTATCGTCTGCGTTATACATTTTCTTTTTCCTCTCAATTCACTTTATTGACAGGGCTTCCGTTGATATATGCCCTGAGATTTTCTGCAACTATTTTCATAAGTCGTTCTCTTGTCTGTACAGGTGCCCATGCAACATGGGGAGTGATCACACAGTTGGGAGCTTCCATCAGCGGATTATCGTGCTTCATTGGCTCAGATGAGATAACGTCAAGTCCCGCTCCCGCAATAATGCCCTGTTTAAGTGCTTCGGCAAGATCATGCTCATTTACTGCAGGACCTCTTGCTGTGTTGATAAGTATAGCGGTTGGCTTACAAAGCTTCAGCTTATCCATTGAAATAAGTCCCTCTGTTTCAGCTGTAAGGGGACAATGAAGAGATATGATATCACTTCTGCGGAAAAGCTCCTCCTGTGAGACAAATTCTGCAATATTATCCTCACGGATTGTTCTTGTTGATACAATGACCTTCATTCCGAAGGCATCAGCGATCTGAGCAACTTTTCTGCCGATACTGCCGTAGCCGATTATACCGATAGTCATTCCCTCAAGCTCATAGGTGGGGAAGGTAAAGTAGGAAAATGTATCGGAGCGTATCCAGCCGCCGTTATGTACATCAGCATCGTAAGCAGCGGTCTTGCTCATAAAATGCAGTATATATGAAAAAACCTGCTGAGCGACCGCACCTGTTGAATAGGACGGACAGTTACATACTGTTATACCCAGCTCTGCGGCTGCCGTCACATCAATATTATTGTAGCCTGTAGCGCATATGCCGATATACTTAAGGTTCGGGCAGGCTTCCATTATCTCACGGGTAAATACAGTTTTATTGCACAATACCGCTTCCGCATCGCCTATATATTCAACTATTTTATCGGCAGGGGTCAGAGGATAGCATACGGTATCTCCCAGTGAGCGTATTTCATCAAAATTAACGCTGTCGCTTCCGCCAACAACGGTTTTTTCTTCGAGAACAGCTATTTTCATCAGTTTTCACTCTTTTCCTTCTTAGTATCTGAAGCTTTCTTTTTGGCAGCTTCGTCCTTTGCCATTAAAACTACTACTGCTATGAATATTGCGATCTCTTCAAAGGCAAGGATATAAAAGGATATACCCGGCTCTACAAAATAAATAAGTCCTGTCGAAAGTATTCCTGCAAGCATAAGAAGCTGATATAGCTTTCTCTTTAACTTATAGGACAGCAGGAGTACTACCAGAGATATTGCCATAAACGCAATATGAACAGGCAATGGCATTGCAAATAAGGGTGAGGGATTAGTCGGCATAGATTTATTTCCTTTCAGATTCAGATTATTTATATATACAATTATTATAAGTATACCATAATCAAGAGCATTTTTCAATAGCAAGGTATGCAAAAAAACAGTGCTCTGAATATATTTTTTTATAGGATTAAGCAAAATGCTCATCGGGTGCTGCGGTATTCAAGGGCTGTGAGTCCTGTTCTTTTTTTGAATTGTCTTATGAAATGGACATCATTTTCATAGCCGCAAAGCTCGGAAATGCGGTTTACGGGGAGATCTGTATTTATAAGATAATGCTTGGCTGTTTCTATTCTTGCAGTGATAACATCCTCCATGCAGCTTATGCCGAATTCGGTTTTATACAGATACTGAAAATGGGAGGGACTTATGCACAGTCTTTCGGCGAGTATATTCACCGAAACGGCTGTTGAGGGATTACGGTATATCTCTGCACGGAGCGCTTTCAATGCAGGATAGTGTGCTGTATGTCTGCGGCTGTCAGATAATCCTCCCAGACGGGCGGAAAGCAGCTTTAACAGCAGATCGGTACATTCAGCCTTGTTGGGTGAATCGGAAACCGACTCTATGCTGAGCTGTTCAAGTATACCCTCAGCCGAGGATATATCAGCAGGTCTGATAAGCGTATCGGCAGGAAGACCTACACGGCGGAGAAAATCATCGTCCTGTTCGATATCGAAATGTACCCAGTGATTTATATATTCCTCGGTGCAGGCACCGTAAAGCTGCGGATATCCTTTTGAATAAAGGACTGCTGTATTTTCATCTGCTATAAGCTGTTCGCCGTTCAGGGTGATCAGGGCAGGTGTCTTGAAGATTAGAAGAAGATTATCTCCCGATCCGTTGGGACGGTTTACATAATAATCAGATGTATGATGAAAGTCGATACCCAGAGTATGAAGAACCATGTAAAAAACACTCCAATCGTAGGATATATCAGTTATATAAATATGATACATCATTGAAAAAAATCTGTCAAGGTGTAATATATAGAAAGGATATACAAAAAATATTTCCTGAAAAATACCGAAAGGACTGTTCATATTATGAAGAATATCAAGGTTTATATCAATGCGGCAGATAAAAGGGGACATATCAATAAGGAGATATACGGACATTTCGCCGAGCATCTTGGAAGATGTATCTATGACGGGATCTATGTAGGTGAAAATTCAGATATACCCAATGTAAGAGGAATAAGATCTGATATCGCAGAAGCCTTCAGAAAGATCAAAATGCCTGTTCTTCGCTGGCCCGGCGGCTGCTTTGCAGATGAATATCACTGGAAGGACGGTATCGGTGAAAAATCCTCAAGAAAGAAAATGATCAATACAAACTGGGGTCATGTTACCGAGGATAACAGCTTCGGTACACATGAATACTTTGATCTCTGCGAGCAGATAGGCTGTGAGCCCTATCTTGCAGGAAATGTGGGAAGCGGTTCTGTTGCCGAGCTTGCCGAATGGATAGAATACATAACCTTTGACGATGTTTCGCCTATGGCAGATCTGAGAAGGAAAAACGGAAGAGAAAAGGCGTGGAGGCTTAAGTATCTTGGTATCGGCAATGAAAACTGGGGCTGCGGCGGAAATATGCGTCCCGAATATTATGCCGATGAATACCGCCGTTATCAGTCCTTCTGCAAGAATTTCAGCGGAAATGAGCTTTATAAGATAGCATGCGGTCCGAATGCAGATGATTATAACTGGACAGATGTTATTATGAAAAACATAGGCAAATGGCATACAAAGGGGATCTCACTCCATTACTATACTGTACCTACAGGGGACTGGAGCAAAAAGGGCAGTGCAAGAAGCTTTGATTCCGAGGAATATTATTCCACTATTTCAAAGACTCTTTATATTGATGAGCTTATTACACGACACAGTCATATTATGGACAGATATGACTATGAAAAGGAAGTTGCTCTTATCGTTGACGAATGGGGCTGTTGGTATGATGTTGAGGAGGGTACAAATCCCGGCTTCCTGTATCAGCAGAATACTATGAGAGATGCAGTTGTTGCTGCGTGCAATCTTAATATTTTCAACAGACACGCCGACAGAGTAAAAATGGCTAATCTGGCACAGGCTGTAAATGTGCTCCAGTCATTAGTGCTTACAGAGGGCGAAAAAATGGTGCTTACACCTACATATCATGTATTTGATATGTATAAGGAGCATCAGGAAAGCGATGCTGTATACTGCTTCGTTGATAATGCTGAGGCGGGAGACAAGACAAAGATACCTATGATCTCATGCTCAGCCTCTGTAAAGGACGGTAAGCTGCTGGTTACTATTGCAAACTGTTCTCTTGATGAGGAGGCTGAGGTATCCTTTGCTCTCAACGGTTTTAATGCCTCTGCTGTTTCGGGCAATATCCTTACAGGCGATGTTCATGATCTTAACGATTTTGATGATCCCCATAAGGTAATGATAAAGAACTTTGTGGCGACTGTTTCGGAGGACAGTGTAAAGGCTGTGATCCCTGCCTGTGCTGTTGTTTCATTATGGATAGAATAAACCGACCTTTTTGTAAGAAATGCTTTTTCAGTGATATTGATCCTAAGGGGATCTATTCGGAAATAAAGGATATGATAAATGCTCTTCCCGAAGAAAAGCGCACAGATGAAGCTGAATACCGCCGCAGGCTTGAAATATGCGGAGCTTGTGAGCATCTGGGAGAGGGGACCTGCGGAAAATGCGGCTGCTTTGTTGAGCTGAGAGCCGCAAAAAAGCATATGAGCTGTCCTCACGAAAAGCATTACTGGTAAATATTGTAAGAGTCTGTCTTTCTAAGCGTATGTACACGTCCTTTCTTATGAAAACAGGTTCAAAAGGGCTGCCGTGTGTTTCATGCGGCAGCCTTGTTTCATTGGCATTATTTTTCTTTGGATCTGAATATAAGGGATATTACAAGTCCGCTGAGTATTGCAGCTGTGATACCTGCGGAAGCGGCTGTGATACCGCCTGTGAATATTCCGATAAAGCCTTTTTCATCTATTGCCTTACGTACACCTTCGGCAAGTACATTTCCGAAGCCTGTCAGTGGCACTGTTGCGCCTGCGCCTGCAAGCTCCTTTATAGGCTCGTACCATTCAAGAGCGCCAAGCACCACGCCTGCCACAACAAAGGCAGTCAGTATTCTTGCAGGGGTCAGCTTGGTATATTCAATAAGCAGCTCGCCTACAGTACAGAAAAGTCCTCCGATAATAAATGCCCATAAATAATCTATAAACATTATAATTGCTCCTTATGATCTGTTTTCAGCGGAGTATTATCATATGATATATGCACCGCGTGTGATATTGATGGGATACTTTCGCCCTGTTGTGTGGCAGTTGTTGACATCAGCGCTCCCGTTGCACAGAACAGGATATTTTTTATCTCACCGCTTTTTATTTTATCCAGAAAATATCCGCAGAGTACCGAAGCACTGCAGCCGCAGCCTGAACCGCCTGCGTGAACATCCTGTTTTATGGGATCGAATATCATCATACCGCAGTCAGCATGATTCTTTTCGATATTGATCTTTCTTATCAGCAGAAGCTTTTTCAGAAGTTCACTGCCGACAGTTCCCAGATCGCCTGTTACGATATAGTCGAAATTATCGGCTGAAAGCCCTGTATCGTTAAGATAAGTGCTGATTATATAGTCAGCCGCAGGAGCCATTGCCGCTCCCATATTATTTGCATCGGTTATGCCTAAATCAATGATTTTACCTACAGATACGCCTTTTATATACGGCGGTCTTTCAGACTCAGATATTACAGCCGCTCCCGAAGCGGTACAGGTCCACTGTGCTGTGGGAGTTCGTATTCCTCCATAGGACAGCGGAAATCTGAATTGTCTCTCAGCAGTGCAGAAATGTGATGAAGTGACAGCTATGACCTTTCCTCCTATCTTACTGTCTGTAAGCAGCGAGGACAGTACCAGTCCTTCCGACATGGTTGAGCAAGCACCGTATATTCCGAAAAAAGGTATTTCAAGCTCACGCAGTCCGAATGTTGATGAAATACACTGATTAAGAAGATCGCCCGAGAACATATAGTCGATATCATCGGGAGAAAGTCCGCCCTTTCGCAGTGCGTGCATTACCGTGCGCCGCATAAGCTCCCTTTCGGCTTTTTCCCATGTGGGCTGTCCGAAATAGCTGTCAGTGCATATTTCATCAAAACATTCTGCAAGAGGTCCTTGTCCTTCCTTGTCTCCGCCCGAAGCTGCATAGCTGTAGATCGTGGGAGGGTCATTCATAATAAATGTGTTTCGTGATATTTTCTCAGCCATTTGTTTTTACCTTTCAATCATAAATTGGTTATATTATAAGCCTTTAAATAATGTTTATACAAGGTTGGGGCTGTAAGAATATTCCATATAAGAAAAAATTGTGAAAAATAGCATATTATCCTTGAAAAAAAGCTCAGATAGTGTTATAATATCATTTGTGTGATAAAAAATGAAAGTGGTGTTCCTATAAATGAGTTCAAAATCTGTTTTTATGCAGAAAATTAAAAAATCGGACGAATTTTTCACTGTCCGAAATAAAATCACAGCGTCGGTTATCTGCGCAGCTGTAGTTATTTTGTGGCTGATAC